>CAYUZY010000009.1:12240-22251 GCA_964448645.1 uncultured Flavobacteriaceae bacterium | reverse complement strand
GCAAAAAAACTTTTTCAATCGTATTTCTATAATGGTTCATTTGAGTTTGAGACCAAAAATAAAAGACAGTTGGTTTTCCATTTAATATTTGAGAACTATTTGTAATTTTTCCATCAGTGTTTTTAAGTTGTATCCTTGGCAATCTTTTATTAATCCCCATTTTTGTTATATCAGAGTGCATTTCTAAAACTTCTGCTATATAATTTTTAGAAGTATTAATGCTAGAGTAAATTTCAAGAAATTCATTATGATTTTCATGGTTGTCAAAATTTAATATTTCTTCAAAGGCAATTGCTCTGGCTAAATTGTTTCTGAGAAGGTTTCCAGAAATTAATTTATCAATCATTTTAAGTCTTTTAATATTGAATTTAGTTAATGATTTTTCTTTAAAGTATAACTGTCCACTATCTAAAGCTTTTTCATTAATATAATTTAATACATAGTTTATGTATGGGTTAAAAAAAGCTAAATCGTTATCTCCATAATTTAAGTACTTTCTATAATCAAAAAATATACTGTCTTCTTTTTTTGACCAATTTGTGCCTCTTAACAAAGCATATCTTTCTCTTTTTGTTGCATAAGGGTATATATATGATGCCTGTGTGATTTTTTGAGCAATTTTCGAAAGATTATTTAGTGAATCCATTATAATCCATGAATCTTTTTGTTTAATTATTAAAGAATCAATAATTAAATTAAAATCAATACTATTTGAAGAGTATTTTGTTGAAAGAAAATTATTGTCATATTTTTCGTTAAGCATAGATTCTATTAGGAAATTATTTTTTGATGAACCTTTACCTGAAAAAAAGATAGACTCATCAAATGAAGAAGCGTTAATTCTTGCCCAAATACTATCTCCATTTTCTAATAAAATAGTTTGATGTTCTGGTAAATGTTCTAGTTCATATATTCCATCAGATATAGTGTCATACTTTCTAATAAATTTATAATCATTATTAAGGTTAAAAGTGTCAATACTTACATTTCCTTTATAAAGAGAAACGTAATTAGAAGAAGGGTTTATTATTTGACCCCCAAAGAATACTCCTTTTTTTTCTTCATTTTTACAGGAAAAAAATAAAAAAAATAAAATTATATGTAAAGCTGAACGTTTAATAGCCTAAATTAAAATTGTAATATAAATTAATAAATATTTAAAAATTCTAACAATCTATTTTTATAAATTTGCCGAAATTTAAATAATATATGTTAACTGTATCTAATCTTTCCTTACAATTTGGCAAAAGAGTTTTGTTTGATGAAGTTAATCTTACTTTTAATCCTGGAAATTGTTATGGTATAATTGGGGCAAATGGTGCTGGGAAATCAACATTTTTAAAAATTTTATCAGGTGATTTAGAGCCTAATTCTGGATCAGTTAATGTTGAGCCAGGTAAAAGAGTCTCGGTTTTAGAACAAAATCATAATATTTATGATAATTATAAAATCATAGATACTGTTTTAATAGGAAACAAAAATCTTTTTGAGGTTAAGAGAAAAATGGAAGATTTGTATTCTAAGCAAGATTTCTCAGATAAGGATGGTGATCTTGTAGGGAAACTTCAGTCTCAATATGAAGAGATAGGAGGTTGGAATGCAGAAAGTGATGCGGCTAATCTTTTATCTAATTTAGATATACAAGAAAGTCTTCATAATTTAAAAATGGAAGATTTAGATGGAAGACAAAAAGTTAGAGTTTTATTAGCTCAATCTTTGTTTGGAAATCCTGATATTTTGATAATGGATGAACCTACTAATGATTTGGATTATGATACAATAAAATGGTTAGAAGATTTTTTGGCCAATTATGAGAATACAGTTATAGTAGTTTCTCATGACAGACATTTTTTAGACGCAGTGTGCACTCATATATCGGATATAGATTATGGAAAAATAAATCATTTTTCAGGAAACTATACTTTTTGGCATGAATCTAGTCAGTTAGCATTAAGACAAAGAACTCAATTAAATAAGAAAGCCGAAGAAAAAAAGAAAGAATTACAAGAATTTATTGCTAGGTTTTCTGCAAATGTATCTAAATCAAAACAAGCTACTTCTAGAAAAAAAATGATTGATAAATTGAATTTTGAAGAAATAAAACCATCATCTAGAAGATATCCTGCAATTATTTTTGAACAAGAAAGAATAGCGGGGGATCAAATTCTTAATGTTGAAAATTTGAGTTATAAAACAGATAATCAGGTTTTGTTTCAGAAAATAAGTTTTAATTTAATTAAGTCTGACAAAGTAGTTCTTTTTTCAAAGAACTCTAAAGCAACCAGAGCCTTTTATGAGATATTAGAAGGAAAGGTAGAAGCTGATAATGGTAAATTTGAATGGGGAATAACGACAAAAAGAGCATTTCTTCCTTCAGAAAGTGATTCCTATTTTAAAGGCAATTCTTCTTTGATTGATTGGCTAAGACAATACTCAAAATCAGATGAGGAAAAAGAAGAAGTTTTTATAAGAGGTTTTTTGGGTAAAATGTTATTTAGTGGTGATGAGGCATTAAAAGATGTTAGTGTTTTATCGGGGGGTGAAAAAGTTCGATGCATGCTTTCAAAAGTAATGATGGAAAAAGCCAATGTTTTATTAATAAATGAGCCTACTAATCATCTAGATTTGGAATCTATAACTGCATTTAATAATTCATTAAATAATTATAAAGGCACTTTGGTTTTTAGTACTAGTGATCATACTTTTTCTCAATCGCTTGGAAACAGAATTATAGAATTAACTCCAAACGGCATAATTGATCGATATTCAACTTTTGACGAATATATGACTGATCCAAAAATTAAAGAGCTTAGAATTAAGTTATATTCTATTTAGCTTTTATGTTTAGATATAATTTCAAGGGATTTAGTAAATTCATCGTTATGAACAAAAACTTCTATTTCGTTAAAAATTGAACCAAAACCTGCTAATCTTGCAGATTCATTTTTATCTTTTATAATTGGAAATATGTTAACTTTCTCTAATTCATCTTTAATTTTAATAATTTCAATTAACTGACCCGAGAATATTTTATGATAATTTATTTTTCTCAAAATATTAGCTTTTATTATACTTACTGTTCCAAATAAATTTACTAAAATTTTTACCCATGGAGATTCCATAAAAAAAGAAAATAAAAATAACTGCTTTTAAATTAAAAAAGTAAAGTAACAAGAAAGTTGAATTAGTAGGATTTTTAGTAAATAAATTTTGAGGAGTAATTAATGTTACAATAAGAGTTATAACAAAGATTGTAAAAAATAAATTTTTAATGTTTTTTAATGGCCACATTAAAATTTTTCTCATAGGTTTTAAATCATCTCCCCATTTGTAGATAAGATAATAATATCCGCTTCCTATTGGAGCAAATAATAACGGATCATCTTTTTTCTTTAGCTTAAATAGTTTTGACGGAGCCATTATCTTAAATTCTGAAACAGAACAATTATGATCAATTTCTAATAAATTAATTTGATTTAAAGCTTCATTAGGTATTTTATTTTTAAAATATTTTATATCTAAAAATCTTAGCCTATAGTTTACACAAACATTTTTAATTTGATTAATATGATATATCTTGTTTTTGTCTAAAAGATTAATATTAAAACTATTATTCTTTTTTATCTTAAGATCATTTAGTAATCTTTTGAGAGATAAGTTGAATTTTTGATCTCTTTCTTTTTCTAATGCTTTTTGAATGTTTATGTTCTTTAGAAACTTTTGTTTAATCATCTTAATTCTACTTTTAATTCTTTTTTCAAATTCATAAAAAGTTTATCCATAATTGAATTTATTTCTTTATCTGTTAATGTTCTTTTGTTATCTTGAAAATTAAAACTAACTCCATAAGATTTTTTTTCTAAAGGTAATTCTTTGCCTTTGTAAACATCAAATAAATTTACACTCTTTAGTATGTTATTATCAGTTTTAAAAGCAATGTTTTTAATTGAATTAAAATCAACTGATTCATCTATTAATAAGGAAAAATCTCTTCTAGAAGAGGGGTGTTTTGGAATTTCCTTATATATTAACGGTTCTTTATATGAATGTTTTAAAATGTTTTCCCAGTGGAATTCTGCAATATATACTGGTTCGTTTATGTCGTATTTATTAAGAAGACTTTGTTCAACCAACCCCATTTCAATTAGTGTCTTTTCTTTTATTTTAAATTGAACTCCTTCTGAGAAAAAAATATTATTAAAATAGTTTTCCTTGGATCCGTTAATTTTCATAAGATCTAATATGTTGCATATAACCCCTTTAAGATAATAGAATTTGGAAATTGAAAAATTAACATTCCAATTTTCTTCATACACATTTCCAAATAACGAAATACACAATTTTTGCGATTCAATATATTTTTTTTCTTTGCCATATACATTTCCAAATTCAAATAATTTTAAATTTAAATTTTGTCTGTTTATATTATAAGAAATAGTTTCTAACATAGAATTAATAACAGATTGTCTTAGTGAAGAAAGGTCTTTGCTTAAAGGGTTTAATATATTTATAGTCTCAATTAAATATTCAGATTTATTTTGTGAAAAAGTTAATGAATTGTTTATGATTTCATTAAAGCCATTTGAAATTAAAAAATTTGAAATAGTTTTTTCAATTTCTGAAGTTTCATATAGGTTAAATTCAGGCTTAAAGTTATGTTTTAGCTTTGATGATTTTAGATTGTTATAACCATAGACTCTTAAAACTTCCTCAATTACATCAGCTGCTCTTGTTACATCAATTCTATAATAAGGAACCTCTAATAAGAGATTTTCTTCTGATTCTTTAATGATCTTTATTTCAAGAGATTTTAAAATAGAGATAATACTTTTATGAGGAATTTTTTCTCCAATTAAAGAGTTCACCTTTTTTAATTTTAAGTTGATGTTTTTATTTTTTTTAGGATGATTAGAAAAAGATTGGATTTTGCTGGAAATTTCTCCTCCACAAATTGATTTAATTAAAGATGCTGCAAATTTTAAAGAAAAAAGAGTCATTTCAGGATCTACACCTCTTTCAAATCTAAAAGAAGCATCAGTATTTAAGTTATGTTTTTTTGCTGTCTTTCTAATTGTTGTAGGTTCAAAACATGCACTTTCTAAAAAAATATTACTTGTATTATTATCAATTCCCGAGTTTTCTCCTCCAAATACACCAGCTATGCATAATGGTTTTTCATCATCACAAATCATTAAATCTTCTTTATCTAATAACCTCTCAATGCCGTCTAAAGTTTTGAATTTAGTTTTTGAATTACACTCTTTAACTATAATTTTATTTTTAATTATATCAGCATTAAAAGCATGTAGTGGCTGCCCTAAGTGATGTAGAACATAATTTGTAATATCAACAATATTGTTTTTTGGAGTAATATCGATAGAAATTAATCTGTTTTTTAACCAATCTGGAGAATCTTCTACTTTAACATTACTAATAGTCAATCCATGGTAATTATAACACTTTTTAGAATTTACAATTTCAATTGGAATACATTTAGAATTATTATCAACTTTAAATAAATCTTTGTTAACTTTTTTATTCTTATAGCTTATATTATTCCAATCGAAAGCTGCTTTTATATCTCTACAAACTCCCATATGACTCATAGCATCAGATCTATTAGGAGTTAATCCTATTTCAAAAATAAAGTCATTTTCAAAATTTATAATATCTTTTAAAGGAGTTCCCGTTTTTATTGATTTATCGAGAATAAATATACCTTCATGATTATCACTAATCCCTAATTCTTTTTCAGAGCATATCATTCCCATACTTAATTCTCCTCTTATTTTACTTTTAGTTATTTTAAAATCTTTTCCTGACTTGTCATATAGAGTTGTGCCTACAGTTGCAACTGCAACCTTTTGACCAGAAGACACATTTGGCGCCCCACATATAATTTGTAAAATATTTTCTTTATCTATTTTGACCTTTGTTAATTTTAATCGATCAGCATTTGGATGTTTAGCGCATTGAATAACATGACCGACTAAAACTCCTTCAAGACCACCTTTTATGGGCTCAGTTTTATTAATTGTTTCGACTTCTAACCCAAGATTGGTTAGAATTACTGATAATTTATCAGGAGCAACATCGAAATCAAGAAATTCCTTTAACCAGTTATAAGATATTTTCAAGAGTATAAATTTTTCAACAAATATAATAATCTATATTAGCTTACAAGGTTCCAAAAAGTTTTATCTAATTCCATTTTTGAAATTGTTTTTTGTAAAATTAAATTTTCTTTATTAGAAAGATTGGGGTCTTTTTCTAGTATTTTAACGGCTTCATTTCTTGCTGTTTTTATGATTTCTGAATCTTTCACAAGATCAGAAATTTTTAATTTAATTATTCCGCTCTGTTGTGTTCCTAAAAGATCTCCAGGTCCTCGAAGTTTTAAATCAACTTCTGCTATATTAAAACCATTATTTGTCTCTACCATTGTTTTTAATCTTGTTTTTCCATTTTCAGATAATTTATTTGAACTCATTAGAATACAATAGCTTTGTTTTTTTCCTCTTCCAACTCTTCCTCTTAGTTGATGAAGTTGAGATAGTCCAAACCTTTCAGCACTCTCAATTAAAATTAGAGAGGCGTTTGGAATGTCAACTCCAACTTCTATTACCGTTGTTGCTACCATTATTTGAGTTTGATGATTTATAAATCTATCCATTTCGATTTTTTTTTCTTCAGAACTCATTTTTCCATGAACTATACTTATTTGGTATTTAGGCTTCGGGAAATATCTAGAAATACTTTCATATCCATCCATTAAATCTTTATAATCTAATTTTGAAGACTCCTCTATAAGAGGATAAACAATGTAGACTTGTTCGTTATTGTCTATCTGATCTTTGATAAACTTAAAAACTTGAAGTCTTTTGTTTTCATATCTATGAAAAGTTTTAACCGGTAATCTTCCAGGAGGAAGCTCTTTAATAATAGATACGTCCAGATCACCATAAATACTCATTGCTAGTGTCCTGGGAATTGGAGTTGCAGTCATTACTAAAATATGGGGAGGAAGATTATTCTTTAACCACAACTTAGACCTTTGAGCTACGCCAAATCTATGTTGCTCGTCAATTATAGCTAGCCCCAAGTTTTTAAACTCAACATTTCCTTGAAGAACTGCATGAGTTCCAATCAAAATATTTAATGAACCATCTATTAAAGTGTTTTTTATATCATTCCTTTCTATTTTCGTGGAACTTCCTGTTAATAATGAACACTTAACATTTGTTTTTTTCAATAAAGATTTAAATGAATTATAATGCTGTTGAGCTAATATTTCTGTTGGAGCAACAATTGCTGATTGAAAGTTATTGTCAATAGCAATTAGAGAACATAAAACAGCTACAATAGTTTTACCTGAACCGACATCTCCTTGAAGAAGACGATTCATTTGGACTCCTTTTGATAGATCTTTTCTTATTTCTTTAATAACATTTATTTGTGAAGATGTAAGACTAAATGGCAGGCTTTTTTTATAAAAATAATTGAATGATTTTCCAATTTTATTAAATTTAAACCCTTTTATCTTTTCTTTCCTTTCAATATTTTTAATTAACATTTTTATTTGGAGAATAAAAAGTTCTTCAAATTTTAATCTAAATTGAGCTTTAGCTAATAATAAATTGTTTTCAGGAAAATGAATTTGTTTTATAGCCTCTGAATTAGAAATTAACTTTAATTTATTGATTAAATAATTAGGTAAATTTTCTTTTATTTTATTTCCTTTAGTTTTTAGTAGTTCAAATACTATGTTTTTTATCGTTCTTTGCGTAAATCCTGAATTAGTAAGTTTTTCGGTGGAATGATATATAGGGTGAAGTTTGTTTCCGATTTTCTTTTTAAAGTCATCCTCAATTTGAATTTCAGGATGAGGTAAAGAAGCTTTTCCTTTAAACCAGTTTATTCTCCCAAATATTACATAGTTTTTATATTTAATAATACTTTCTTTAATCCATTTATAACCTTTAAACCAAACAAGATCAATTTCTCCAGAAAAATCTTTTAATTTAGCAACCATTCTTTTTCCTTTTTTTTGATCAATGATTTTAATGTCTATTATTTGGCCAATTATTTGAATTTCAATATTGTTTTTAGGGATTTCAGATATTTTATAAAATTTACTTCTATCTATGTGTCTAAAAGGAAAAAAAGTTAAAAGATCTTCATAATTATTAATTTTTAATTCCTCTCGCATTAATTTTGCCCTATTAGGACCAATACCTTTTATATATTCAATTGATGTTTTAAGGTCATCCATTGACTTTAATTAAATTTAATTTGACAGATAGTCTATTGCTAATTGAGATAAAGCTTTAACACCTATTATTAGAGATTTGTCATCAACAAAAAAATCTGGAGTGTGATGGGATGGTGCTTCATTTTCATTAATTTCAATAGGAGTTCCGCCTAAAAAGAAGTAAAATCCTGGTATCTTAGATTGAAAATATGAAAAATCTTCTGCTCCAGTAACAGCTGGAATTTCTATAACATTATTTATTCCAACAATTTTTTGTAGAGAAGGAATCATTTTTTTAGTTAAACCAGGATCATTAAAAGTAATATCAGCCCCATCTTTTATTTCTACAGTAGCATTTCCTCTATAAGCCTTAGCTATATTTGGCACCATATGCTTAATTCTTGTTCTTATATGCTCTTTCATATCTTTATCTAATGTTCTTATAGTTCCAATTATTTCTAATTCTTCAGGGATTATGTTAAATCTAATTCCTGAATGAATTGAGCCTATGCTTATAACAACAGCTTCTTTAGTTAATTCAGACTCTCTACTCACCAAAGTTTGTAAGCCATTAATAATTTGGGCCGAAATTGTTATAGGATCAACACTTTGCCATGGTCTTGATCCATGAGCTTGTTTTCCTTTAATCTTTATTACAAACCTTTGTGATGAAGCCATCATTCCTCCAGGTTTGTATGTTATTTTTCCAACATGAGTCCCAGAATTTATATGAAGACCAAAAATTGCATCAACTTTTGGGTTTTCCAAAACACCCTCTTTTATCATTAATTTAGCACCTCCTTCTTCTCCTGGAGGAGGACTTTCTTCAGCTGGTTGAAAAATAAATTTTATAGTTCCTGGAAAATTATTGTTTTTTGATAATATTTCAGCGACTCCCATTAAAATTGAAACATGAGTATCATGGCCACACGCATGCATTACTCCAGTTTTTTGACCATTATATAATGCTGTTTTGTTTGATTTAAAGGATAAATTATTTCTTTCTGTTACTGGAAGAGCGTCCATATCTGCTCTTAAAGCTATTACCTTTCCAGGAGATGTTCCTTTTAAAATACCAACTACACCTGTATGAGCAACATTCTCAGTCACTTTAATTCCAAGAGATTTTAAATGTTTGGAAACAAACTTAGCTGTTTCAAATTCTCTATTTGAAAGTTCAGGATTCTGGTGAATGTGATGCCTCCATCTAATTACATTATCTTCAATGTTTTTATAGGACTTTTCTTCAATTTGAGCTTCTGTATAAGCATTAAAATTTAAAAAAAATATTAATAATATGTTATTTATAGTTTTCATTGATTTTAATTAATTGATTTAAGTTAAATATAGATGTTTATAATTTATTTTTTTAATCAGGGTTAAAAAATCAATATTTAATTAAATTTAACACATATGCAAATTAAAGAAGATAAGGAATATCTTTCAGAGTTAAATGAGGCTCAAAAAGCTCCAGTAATTCAAAAAGATGGACCTTTAATTGTTATAGCTGGAGCAGGATCAGGTAAAACAAGAGTTTTAACATATAGAATTGCTTATTTAATGGATCAAGGGGTTGATCCTTTTTCAATTCTAGCATTGACTTTTACAAATAAAGCTGCAAGAGAAATGAAGGATAGAATTTCTAAAGTAGTTGGTCAAAGTGAGGCAATGAATTTATGGATGGGAACTTTTCATTCTGTTTTTGCAAGAATCTTAAGAGCCGAATCAAATAAGTTAGGATATCCTTCAAATTTTACAAT
>CAYUZY010000009.1:0-12230 GCA_964448645.1 uncultured Flavobacteriaceae bacterium | reverse complement strand
AGAGACTTATTTCTTCAATAATTAAAGAAAAAAATCTTAATAAAGATTTATATAAGTACAAACAAATTAGAAGTCGAATTTCAACATTTAAAAATAATTTAATAACTGTTAATGCATATTTTAATAATCCAGATCTTAGAGAAGTTGATCTAATGTCTAAAAGGCCTAAAATTGGGGAGATATACAAAGAATATGTTGATAGAACATTTAGGGCTGGTGTAATGGATTTTGATGACTTATTACTTAAAACAAATGAGTTATTAAATAAATACCCTGAGGTTCTGGCTAAATACCAGGATAGATTTAGATATATTCTAGTTGATGAATACCAAGACACTAATCATTCTCAATATCTCATAGTAAAAGCTCTTTCTGATAGATATCAAAATATTTGTGTAGTTGGGGACGACTCTCAAAGTATTTATTCTTTTAGAGGGGCAAACATTAATAATATATTAAATTTTCAAAAAGATTATGATGATGTAATTCTCTATAGATTAGAGCAAAACTATAGATCAACAAAAAATATAGTCAATCTGGCTAACTCTGTAATTAAACATAATTTATCTAAAATAGAAAAATCAGTTTGGACTGATAATGATGACGGTAAAAAAGTTTTAGTTAGTAAAATGCACTCAGATGCAGAAGAGGGGAGGTTTGTTGCTAATAAAATTGAAGAAATTAAGATGAATAGTTCTTTAAGCAATAGCGATTTTGCAATTTTATATAGAACGAATGCTCAATCAAGAGCAATTGAGGATTCTCTAAGAAAAAGATTAATTCCATATAGAATTTATGGTGGACTTTCTTTTTATAAAAGAAAAGAAATTAAAGATGTATTAGCTTATTTAAGATTAATAATTAACCCTAAAGATGAAGAAAGTTTAAAAAGAATAATTAATTATCCTGCTAGAGGGATAGGTCAATCTACTATAGATAAACTTATATTTTATTCTAATGAAAATAACATAAGTATTTATGAATCAATAAGTAAAACAGATAAATTAAATAAAATATTCAATAAAGGTGTTTTGGAGAGATTGACTAAGTTTTATTATTTAATTGAAATGTTTAAAATTGAAAATGAAAAATTAAATGCTTTTGAAATATGTGACTTAGTTTTTAAAAAATCAGGAATAATCCAAGAATTAAAAAAAGATTTTACCCCTGAATCTATTACAAGAATTGAAAATATAGAAGAATTATTAAATGGAACAAGAGATTTTATTGAAGGTCAAGTTGAATTAGCAGATGCAGATACCAGTCTTGCTAATTTTCTTCAAGATATTTCTTTAGCAACTGATTTTGATATTAATAGCAATAATGAAACGGATGAAGTTTCATTAATGACCATTCATTTATCAAAAGGACTTGAATTTCCTTATGTTTTTATTGTTGGTGTAGAAGAAGATTTGTTTCCTTCGGCTCTTAGTCTTAATACTAGAAGTGAATTAGAAGAAGAAAGAAGATTGTTTTATGTAGCATTAACAAGAGCAGAAAAGCAGGTTCTTATTTCTTATTCTTTATCAAGATATAGATGGGGTAAAATTATTGATGTTGAAGCTAGCAGATTCATTGAAGAAATGGATCCTGAGTATTTAGAGTTTAATAATAATGATTTAAAATTTTCTAAAATTAATAGAGTATCAACTTACAAGAAACATAAAGAAAGAAAACCTATAACTGACTTTAATTTATTTAAGAATAAAAATTTAAAAAACATTAATAATTTAGGTAAAATCTCTGATTTTTCTAGTCAAAACAATTCTTTAAAAATTAATGAAAAGGTTTCTCATGAAAGATTTGGATTAGGAGTTATATTAGTAATTGAGGGAGAGGGGAAAGATAAAATCGCTTCTATCGATTTTAAAGGTATAGGTGTAAAGAAACTGTTATTAAGGTTTGCAAAATTAAAATCTACTTAAAAAAAAACACGCTTTATAAAGCGTGTTTAATTTTTATTAAAAAAATAGTTTATTTACTAGAATTCATTCCTTGATCTATAAGGTCATAAAATTGATCTAATTTAGGTAGAATGACTATTCTTGTTCTTCTGTTCTTTGCTCTATTTCTAGCTGTATCATTATCAGCAATAGGAATATAATAACTTCTTCCAGATGCTGTCATTCTTTCAGGACTAACATCAAAATCATTTTGTAAAATCCTTATCACAGCTGTAGCTCTTTTAACACTTAAGTCCCAATTATCAAGAATTCCATCAGCTTTAATAGGAACATTATCTGTATGACCTTCTACCATAAACTCTATATCTGGTTTGTCATTTACAACCTTTGCAACTTTTCCTAAAACAGCTTTTGCTTTAGAAGTCACAGTGTAACTTCCACTTCTAAACAATAATTTATCTGAAATTGAAACATAAACAACACCTTTTTCTACATTAATTTCTATATCATCATCACTAAGATTTCCAAGAACACCTTTTAGACTTGTTACTAAAGCTAGAGTCACAGAATCCTTTTTTGTAACAGCATCTTGCATTTTTTCAATTCTCAAGTCTTTTTCTTTCATACTTTCTAAAGACTTTTCAAGATTTTCTGCACCTTTCTGTGAAAGAGTAGTAAGATTACCTATATTATTTATTAAATCTTGGTTATTAGCATTTAAGAATTTATTTTGTTGTTTTAATGTTTCTAAAGAAGCCAAAGCTGCTTCCTTTTCTTCTTCACAAGAGTTCATTTTAATTGTCGTTGTGTCTAGTAAACTTTTTGTGTTTTGCTGAAGTTGTTCTAATTCAGTAAATTTTTTTTGTGATACACAAGAGGCTAAAAAAACCATAAGTATCAGAGCGAGTGCCTTTTTCATTGATTTAAGTTTTAAATTTTTTTGCAAATTAACACAAATTATTATTATTCACCTTCAAGTCTGTATATTTTTTTAATCCTTTAATAAAATAACTATAAGGTAAATTGTTGATTACAAAGTATTTATTGTAATTATTTGATTTAATACGCTTCTTTTTTATTCTATTATATAGGTAAATTAAATATGCATATGCCTTAATTATAGAAAAAGAATGTTTTGGTCTAAAATTTAATAAATGCCAAAAAGAAGTAATTAAATCTAAAAAAAATCTTTTAATTAAAATCCTATAGAATAGATTGTCAGGTAAATTTTTTATAAGCATTAAAAGATTATTTCTGTGGTTTAAGAATGTCTTTTTAGGATTATTATAATTGATAGTTCCTCCTCCTAAATGATAAACTCTTGAATTATAAATCGACCAAATTTCAATTCCATTAATTTTAGCTCTCCAACATAGGTCAATTTCTTCTTGGTGGGCAAAAAAATCTTCATCAAAACCATTTAGTGACTTAAATAAACTGTTTTTTATAAAAAAACAAGAACCGCTTGCCCAAAAAATTTCAGAATTAATGTCATATTGTTTATTGTTGTGTTCTATATGATTAAAAAGTCTTCCCTTACAAAAAGGATATCCTAATTTATCAATAAAACCTCCAGCTGCTCCAGCATATTCAAATTTATTTTTGTTTAAAAAACTCATTATATGAGGTTGTAATATTCCTGCTTTATTATTTCTATTATAAAAATCAAGAATGGGTTTTAACCAGTTTTGAGTTACTTTAACATCGTTGTTAATTAAACATAAAATTTCATCATTTATTTTTTTTAAACCTATATTATATCCTTTAGAGTATCCGTAATTTTTTTCTAATTCTATTATTTTTATTTTTTTAAAATTATTCTTAATCAGATCAATTGATTTGTCCTTTGAAAAATTATCAATAATATAAATATTTGATTGCTGACTGTATTTTATTATATCAGGAAGAAAATTTTCTAAAAGCTCTTCACCATTATAATTTAGTATTACAATTCCTATATTTGACAAATTATAATTCATAGGAGGGGAGTTCTTTTAAAAACTCAATTCTTTGGGTTTTAAAATTCATAATAAAAAAGTAATGATTAATTCCGTTTGTTATCATTAAATATTTACTTTTTAATACTAAATTGTATTTTGATATTTGATTAAAAACAGATTGTTTTATTTTAACAGTTGGAGCTTTACATTCAACAAGCACCTGTACTTTTCCATTCTTATTATATATTACAATATCAAACCTTTTTTTTAAATTGTTTAACTTAAATTCTTTTTCAACAGAAATTAATGATTTAGGAATTTTTTTTTCATTTATTAAAAATTGAATACAATTAACTCTCACCCATTCTTCAGGAACAAGACGGACCCATTTTTTTCTTATAGAATCAAAGATCAACATTTTATTTTCTTTATTTTTGACAGGGATTTGATATGATGGAAAGTTTAATTTATACATATGGTAAAATTGCATAAATTTTTTATATGAACGATTATAAATCAGTAATTTCTGAAATAGAAAAAAATGAATTTAATTCCTTTTATTTAATTTCAGGAACTGAAGTTTTTTTTACTAATAGAATAGTTAAATTGTTAGTTAAAAAAATAGTTAATGAAGAATCTAAGCACTTTGATTATTCTGTTTTATATGGCAAAGAAACTAATGTAAATAATATAATAGAAGTAGCTAGAAGATTTCCTTTAGTTTCAAGTTATAATTTAATTATAATAAAAGAAGCTCAGTACATAGATAAGGGGTTAGATGATTTAGCTAAATATGTTGAAAATTCATTTAAAAAATCTATAGTTGTTTTTTGTTATATGAATAAAGTTTTCGATAAAAGAAAAAAATTATATAAATCTGCATTTAATTATGGAAAAGTAATTGAATGTAATAAATTATATGAAAATCAATTACCACAATTTATTAATGAAATCGCAAATTCAATGAATTTAATTATTTCACCTTCAAATTCTAAATTTTTAGCGGACTCTATTGGTTCAGATTTAACTATAATTGAAAAAGGTCTTAAAAAAATCAAACTAGCTTTAAAAGAAGAAAATGAAATTTCATCTGAAGTAATTGAGAATCAGATAGGTTTCAGTAAAGACTTTAATAATTTTGAATTACAAAACGAAATAGGATTAAGAAATTTTTCGAAAGCATTTCATATTATTAAATATTTAAGCAGTAATCCTAAAAAATATCCTATTGTTTTAACGCTTTCTGTAATTCATTCTTTTTTTCAAAAATTATTAATCTTTCATTTGTTAAAAAACCCATTAAAGGAAGCTCCTTCTAAACTTGGTATCAACCCTTTTTTTGTTAAACAGTATAATTTGGCATCTAGTAATTTTTCTTTAAAACAATGTGAAAGAGCTCTTACTATAATTTATCAATCAGATCTTAAAGTTAAAGGAATTAACTCTTCTAGTTTTAATCATTTTGATATATTAAAAGAAATTTTAGTAAAAATAATGAATTTGTAATTAAATCTTTGGATATTTATTTGGATTCAAGTCATGCATAATATTATATACTGTGTCATAAATATCATCAAATGATGGTTTAGAAAAATAATCACCATCTGAACCATAGGCAGGCCTATGAGCTTTAGCTGAAAGAAGAACAGGTTCACTGTCGAGATATTTAAATATTCTTTGTTTTTCCAATAGTTGTTGTAAAATATAAGCACTAGCTCCTCCAGGTACATCTTCATCTACAATAAGAAGATTATTAGTTTTAGTTATACTTTTAAATATATTTTTGTTTATGTCAAATGGAATTAATGTTTGAATATCAATAACTTCTAGACTTATTCCGATATTTAATAATTTTTTGGAAGCTTCTTCAACTATCTTAAGGGTTGAACCATATGAAATTACAGTTATATCTTTACCTTTACTTAAAATTTCAATCTCTCCAGGTTTAATAGTATAATCACCTAAATTACTAGGTAGTTTTTCTTTTAATCTGTAACTGTTTAAAGGTTCAATGACAATAGCCGGTTGTTGAATTTCCATTAAAAAATTATAAAATCCTGCTGCTTGAGTCATATTTCTCGGAACCATAATGTGAATACCTCTTAACAAATGAATCATTCCACCCATTGGAGACCCAGAATGCCATATTCCTTCAAGTCTATGCCCTCTAGTTCTAATTATTAATGGGGCGATTTGTTGAGCATTTGTTCTGTAATTTAGAGAAGCTAAATCATCACTTAAAATTTGAATGCAATACAAAATGTAATCTAAATATTGAATTTCAGCAATTGGCCTTAACCCTCTAAGCGCTAAACCAATTCCTTGTCCAATAATAGTTGCTTCTCTTATTCCGGTATCGGAAACTCTTATTTTTCCAAATTTATCTTGAAGACCTTCTAAACCTTGATTAACATCGCCAATTTTCCCAACATCTTCTCCAAAAATTAATAAATCGTCATGTTTACTAAGTAAAGCTTCAAAATTATCTCTAATGATAATTCTTCCATCAACAAATTCAGGGTTTTCCGGATATTCTACATGAGCAATTTTAATTTTATTAATAAAATCTAGACTATAAGAGTATAAATTTGATGATACTTTTTCTTTAATTTCTAACTTAAGAAATGAAAGCCAATTTTTAAATTTTCCAGTTTTTATATCGGGGAATTTAGATAAAATATATTTTGTTTTTCTTGCTGAGGAGATAATATTATTATAGCAAGGTTCGTCATTTGAAAGTAGTTCTTTTTTGATTAACTGTAAGTTTATATCATTATTGGTTTTACTTATAAAATCATTATAAAAATGAAAAAATATTTCTCTTTGTTTTAATATAGGAGCTTGATATTCCTTCCAAGCAATTCTTCTTTCATTTTTGACTTTTATTTTTGCATTTTCTTCAATTAATTTAAGATCATTAAGATTTGCTATTCCATTTGACAAAATCCATTCTTTCATTTTTAAATTACAGTCGTATTCTTTTTCCCATTCTAATCTTTCTGAAGTTTTATATCTTTCATGTGATCCAGATGAAGAATGGCCTAGTGGTTGAGTTAATTCAGTAACATGAACCATTACAGGGATGTGATTTTTTCTGGCTAGTTTTGATGCATAGCTATATGCATCAATAAGTGAGGTGTAATCCCAGCCTTTAACTTCTATTATTTCTAACCCTGGTTTTTTATTGTTTTTTTGAAATCCTTCTAGTGCTTTAGAAATACTTCCTTTAGTTGTTTGATCTTTATTATGAACAGATATTCCGTAATCATCATCCCATACACTAATTACCATTGGAATTTGAAGAACACCTGCTGCATTAATAGCTTCAAAAAAAACACCTTCACTTGTGCTTGCATTCCCTATAGTTCCCCATGCAATTTCATTTCCATTATTTGAAAATTTTGATGAATTTTTTGTAGAATGATTTCTATAGATTTTTGAAGCTTGAGCTAAACCAACTAATTTAGGCATTTGAGATCCCGTTGGAGATACATCAGCAGAATGATTTTTCTGATTTATTAAATCAAGAAACTTGTTGTTTTTAACACTTTTTGTAACAAAATGCCCTACCATTTGACGTCCGCCAGACATAGGTTCACGATCTAAATCAAGATCAGCATATATGGCTGAGAAAATTTGTTTAATTGATAAAGCGTTTTGGGCCAATAGAATTGTTTGATCTCTATAATATCCAGCTCTAAAATCCCCATTATTAAAAAAATGATTTAAAACAACTTGAGGAAGCTCTTTTCCATCTCCAAAAATTGCAAAATTTCCTTTTCCTGAAAGGACTTCTCGTCTTCCTAAAATAGCACACTCTCGACTTTCTACAATGATTTTATAATCTTGAAGCACTTGTTCTTTAAATGCATTAAAGGAAATTTTTTGATTTAAGTCTGTTTTAAGAAGATTCATGATGTAAATTCAATTGTAATATAAGAAGATTTTTTTTTAATCTTCTTTACATTAAAACCATTTTCTAGTAATTAAAGAGGTCAGAGTTCTAGGTTCAATGAGAATTTTAAATCTCAATTTTGAATTATATTTATATTGAGATATTTCAAATCCATTTGATGATGCTAAAGGAAAAAATAGTTCTAAATAATCAGGCACTAAATTTATTCTAAATCCAGAATCATAATACCCTTTTAATTTTAAATACCTATTTTTAACTAAACCAAAATCAGTATAGAATTCTATCCATTTCCACAGCCCAATGTATAAGTTTGTTGAAATCATAAAATCATTAATATTAGACTGTTTAAATTGTGATTTAAAACCTCCTTCAGCCGGAATAAATTGTTGACTATAAAATCCCGTTTTCTCTGATCTTCCTAGATAATTGTATTGAAAAAGATAGTCGGTTACTTTATTCAAATTGAAATCAAAGAAATTATCTTTGTTAAAATAGTCATACCATAGAAATTTTCCAGCAAAAAATCGAATTTCAAGCTGTCTACCACTAGGGAAAAGTTTTCGATAGTTATTTTCAAAAATTACTTTTCCAAAGTTTTTTGATAGCTCTAAACTTGATCTAAATGTAAAATGTTTAATAGCTCCTTTGTCAAGATAATCATATCGTAAATTTAATATACTATAATCAGGGTCTGTTTTAATGTTTAAATCTTTTTCTCTATGAACATTATACCATGATATATTGAAAAGTTGTCTTTTGTTTGATCTAAGATCTAAAGTTCTAAAAACCCATGATAAACTTGGCACAAAGACAGTATACCTTAAATTAGAATTGTAATGATATGAACTTCCGAAAATTTGAAACTGAGTCAAATAGTTGTTATTGTAATCATTGTAAAATTTTAATACAGATCTAAATGAGCCTACCCAAGAGTCTTCATTGAATGAATATTCTGGAAAAGTGTCAATTGTAAATGTCTGAGATTTAATTTTTTTATTAAATAATCTCATTCCAACAGAAACACCATCATATTTATTATTAAAGTTTATAATAGGGGTATAAAAAATTTGATTTTTTTTTGGATCTTCTATATCCTTTAAAAAATTAAATTTGAAGGGTTTAATTCTTGAAGGTCTTTTAATAAACTTCCAATTGTTTTCTTTATTTGATTCTGGAAAATTTAAACCAGGATTTAAAGAGATGTAATCAGCGTCAATTCTTTTTAATTTAATAATTGTATCATTAGTAAAGGAAATCCATTTATTAAATACAGTTGAATCCTTTTTAATCAAACCAATTCTAACAGGTAGTGATCTTTTTGATTTTTCTTCTATTTTAAATAAAATAGTCTCTTTATTTAATTCTATATCTTTAATTTTAAAATCATATGCTTTTCTGTCTTTAATATATGTGTTAAAAAACCATTTTGTTTTATTTTTAGTTTTTTTTAAAAAAAACTCTTCAAAACCTTCAATCTCTGATTTTGAAAAATATTCTTTTAAATATTTACTAAAATTCTTTTCACCAATATTCTTTTCAAGATAATTTAAACCCATCCCTACATGATAGGGTGAAGCAATTTTCTCATTAAACTTTATTAATTTATCTTTCGGTAAGACATCTGGTTGTTGAAGATTTGATCTTTGAGAAAATTCATAAAAAAACTCATAACCATCATTAAACTTTAATTTGGATAATTTAAAAGGTTTTAATAATGAATAGTTTGCAATTTCTCCTAAAAGTTTTTCGTTAGGGTAGAAGGTTTCAACATACTTTATCATTATGTAGGTATTAATACCATTTATTACCCAATGATTTTTTCTTTTATTAATTATTAGTAACTCATTGAGGTAATTGTTTAAGTATGCTTTTAAAAATCTTATTTCATAATAAAATTTATCGGAATATACATTCAAAAATTTAGGGAGTTGATTTAACCCATAAAAAGGATTTTTATCATAGTCCTTTTTTAGAACTAATATTTTTTTGTGAGGAAAAGGCTTAATTAAAGAAGAAACAAAAGAATCGATTTTTTTTTGACTTAATATTAACTGGTTTGAATCAATAAATTTATGATTTAGATCAGTTATTAATACTCTTCCGTTTTTTAATTTATTAGATTTAAATTCATTTTTATCATTAAATATATATTGTGCTCTTACCTGATTTAGACCAATAAAATTTTTAGTAAACCTTTTTTTAGTATTTTGAGAACTAACTTCATCTAAGTTACTTGTCAAATTTAGATTATTCGGAAATTCCCATTTTATAATAAAATTTGAAGGCAATGAGCTATTGTCATCTATATCAAGATTACTATTAATTATCCAGTTATCTTTAATAAACGGAGCCATGGAAATAAACCAATACCTTAAATTAATTGAAGTGTTATTTTTAATTCCATATCCAGTGAATTTTTGGTCAGGAAGCTTAATGGAATAATTTAAAGTAATTTCATTTTCTTCATTTATAGAATTATATTCTGGAAGAAATACTTTTATAATATCAGGATTGTTTTTTTCTCTTACCCAAACTAGATCAATGTTTTTTTTTGAAATATTATATATTTTGGTAAACCCTCTTTTATTTTTTGAAGACAAATAAAAACTTCTGTTATACTCTTCTGCTAATCTGTTTGATAAAGGTGTTTCAGTATTTTTATATGAATTTGACCAGTCATATAAATATAATTCATTACTATTATTTGTTCTAATGTTTTTATATTTGATTGTTTGTGAAATAATAACTGTTTCATCTTTTAAATTAAGTTTAGCCTCAATTTTGTAATTCACATTTACTTGAGATCTAGAATTAAAAAGACTAAAAAACAAAAAGACATTAAGGGATAAATAATAAATTCTATTCATTTATGATTAAAAATTAGGTCTTAAATTTTTGTTTTCATAATATTTATTTAAAATTTCAATTACTTCTTCTGCATTATCAACAATTTCAAAAATTGAAAGATCATTTTTATTTATTTTGTTTGTTTTCAAAAGCTTTTCTTCTAACCAGTTAACTAATCCATGCCAATAATCTTTCCCAACTAAAACAATAGGGAATTTTTCAATTTTTTTAGTTTGAATTAATGTCATAGCTTCAAACAATTCGTCTAATGTTCCTAATCCTCCAGGCATAACTACAAAACCTTGAGCATACTTAACAAACATTACTTTTCTAACAAAAAAATAATGAAAATCAATTAATTTATCTTTATCTATAAAAGGATTACTTCCTTGTTCATGGGGGAGCAAAATGTTTAATCCTACTGATGCTCCACCTCCAATTTTAGCACCTTTATTTGCAGCTTCCATTATTCCTGGACCTCCACCACTAATTACTCCATATCCATTTTTAACAATTTTAGTTGAAATTTCAACCGTGAGTTTATAATCGTTATTTGATAATTTTGTTCTAGCTGACCCAAAAATTGACACACAAGGACCTATAGCGCTTAATTTTTCGTATCCTTCAACAAATTCACTCATTATTTTAAAAAGAGACCATGAATCATGGGTTTTTATTTCATTCCAATTTTTTTTATTTTGAGATTTCATTTTAATTTATTTTAATAGTTCTTTCATTAAAAATGAAGCCGTATGACTTTTTTTGTTTTTAATTATTTCTTCAGGGCTTCCTTGGCATATTATTTCTCCACCATTTTCACCCCCCTCTAATCCAATATCAATAATATGATCTGCTTGTTTTATAACATCCATATTATGCTCTATTATTAATACAGTATTTCCTCTTTTAACAATAATATTTAAAACATTTAATAAGACTCTAATATCCTCAAAATGAAGCCCTGTAGTTGGTTCATCTAATATATAAAAAGTATTTCCAGTATCTTTTTTTGAAAGTTCACTAGAAAGTTTAATTCTTTGGGCTTCTCCACCTGATAATGTAACAGAGGATTGGCCTAATGAAATATAACCTAAGCCAACATCCTTAATAGTTTTTAATTTTCTAGAAATTTTAGGGATTGATTGAAAAAAAACATAAGCTTCATTTACTGTCATATTTAATATGTCTGCAATAGACTTTCCTTTAAATCTTATTTCTAAAGTCTCTCTATTAAATCTTTTACCCAGACAACTTTCACACTCAATATTTACATCTGGAAGAAAATTCATTTCAATTGTTTTTAGACCTGCTCCTTTACATGTTTCACACCTTCCTCCAATAACGTTGAAGCTAAATCTACCAGCTTTATATCCTCTTATTTTAGCTTCAGGTGTTATTGACAATAAATTCCTTATTTCACTATATATGCCACAATAAGTAACAGGATTGCTTCTAGGTGTTCTGCCAATTGGCTGTTGATTGATTTCAATTACTTTATCAACATTTTCAACACCTATAATTTTTAAAAAAGATAAAGGTTTTTTTACACCATTAAAAATTTTATTATTCAAAACAGGGTATAAAGTTTCATTGATTAGTGTGCTTTTACCGCTACCGGAGACC
>CAYUZY010000008.1:0-30516 GCA_964448645.1 uncultured Flavobacteriaceae bacterium | reverse complement strand
ACTTAGGTAATTCAATTAATCCATAAATATTTTCTTTAGTTCTTATAATAGATGATTTAGCATAAGTTTCTTCAAGTACAACAATATCTCTAACTACAGTTACTAAAGAAATTGTTCCATCAATTTTTTTTACAGTTAAAAAGACTTCTGTCCCTTTAGGACCTTTAATTAACTTAACTGCATCATCCAGTCTCATCCCAGAAATATCAACAGATTCCTCGTTTTTTTGACCTACTTTCAATATTATATCTCCAACCTCTAGTAATTTATCCCTCCATAATGGTCCACCTGAAATAATTTCAACAATTTTAACTTCTTGATTTCTTTTAGTAAGTCTTGCCCCAATACCTTCAAATTTTCCAGACATGCTTGTATCAAATTTATCTTTATCAGATGGAGCGAAATAAAATGTATGTGGATCAAATTGTTCAACAATTGAGTTTAAATAAATCGAAAACCAATCTTTTCGAGTAAATTCAGAATAGTTTTGAAAAAAATAATCCATATTATCTAAAGTAATTTTTCTTGATTCTTCTTCTAAAATTTGATCTGATTTAATTTGATAAAGACTATCGTTTTGAAACTTGTCATTTTCTTCTTCTTTTTTAGTTGTAAACCTATCAAGAGTACTTAATTTAAATCTATTTCTCCAATATTTTTTCAACTGAATTTGTGATACAAAATATGATTGATTTTTATAATCTAAAATTATATTTTCATCTCTTGTGAAATCAAAAGGAGTTTCAAGAAGGTCTTTATAAAAAGATTTGACTTCACCAATTCTATTAAGAATAATTTCATAAGACAAATTAAAAAAATCTAAATCAGCATTTTTAATTTGATCATCAATTTTATATTTAAACCTTGAAAAGGTTTTAATATCTGATTCTAATAAGAACCTATGTTGTCCGTCAATATTTTCTAAATATTTTTCAAAAACTTTTTCAGAAAAGTCATCATTAATTTCTTTTGGATCATAATGACCTCTTTCTATAACATAAGATATAATTTCAATTAATAATTTATCCTTGTCAGTGTTTGCTTCTTTATTGTTAAAACCATAAAGAAAAAAAATAAATATAAAAAATATTGAGAAAAACCTCATTTGAATTGATTTTATATTAATACTCAAATATAGGGATTTAATAAAAATGTATTTATTAGTAATCTTTTTTATTAAACAGGTTTAAGAATTCATAAATTAGCATAATGAAAGAAAAACCTTTAATTCTAGTTACTAATGATGATGGAATTAATGCCCCTGGAATAAGAGCTTTAATTGACGTTATGGTAAAAATTGGAGATGTAGTAGTAGTAGCTCCTGAAAGTCCTCAATCTGGTATGGGGCATGCAATTACAATAAATTCAACTTTACAAAGTCATTTAATTAAAAATCATCAAGGACCTCAAAAAGAATATAGTTGTTCAGGTACTCCTGCAGATTGTGTTAAACTTGGTATAAATGAGCTGATGGACAGGAAACCTGACATTTGTGTTTCTGGAATAAATCATGGATCAAATTCATCAATAAATGTAATATATTCTGGCACAATGAGTGCTGCAATTGAAGCTTCCATTGAAGGTATCCCAGCTATAGGGTTTTCATTACTTGACTACAGATGGAATGCGAATTTTAATAATATTAAAAAATTCGTTAGAAAAATAACTTTAGAAGCAATTAAAAAAGGGCTTCCTAAAGGAGTAGTTTTAAATGTAAATTTTCCGAAATTAAAAGAAAAAGAAATCAAAGGAATTAAAGTTTGCCGTCAAGCAAACACCTACTGGATTGAAGAGTTTGATAAAAGAATAAACCCTCATGGCCAAAAATATTATTGGTTAACAGGAAAATTCATTAATGAAGATAATGGAAAAGATACTGATGAATATGCTCTTGATAAAGGTTATATTTCAATTGTTCCAACTCAATTTGATTTTACAGCATATAAAGCAATTAATGAAATAAAAAAATGGACTTTATAAAAAATAAAAAATTTTATTTTGGTATTATTAGTGGAGTTTTATGGACCTCTTTTGTTTTAATTGTCTTTCTTCTAATATTATCAGATGATCCAATTGAATATACTCTTGAGTATTCATATAATAACAATAAATTAGCAGGATTAATTGCATTATCTTCATTAATTAACTTGCCTATATTTTTTATAGCCATAAAAAGAAACAGAATAACCTTTGCTTCGGGTCTAGTAGCATTTCTAATTCTAGTTGTTTTAATTATAGCCTTTTTAAAATTAAAATGAAATATTATATAATTGCAGGAGAAGCCTCAGGAGATTTACATGGAGCTAATCTAATTAAAGAAATCAAAAAAAAAGATTCAAATGCAATTATTAGATGTTGGGGTGGAGATTTAATGAAATCAGAAGGAGCAACTATAGTAAAACACATTAAAGACCTAGCCTTTATGGGTTTTTGGGAAGTTTTATTAAATTTAAGATCAATCATTCATAATATTTCTTTATGCAAAAAAGATATAATTTTATTTAATCCAGATAGTATAATTTATATTGATTATCCTGGATTTAATTTAAGAATTGCAAAATGGGCTAAAAAATTTTCTTTTAATAATCAATACTATATAAGCCCTCAGGTTTGGGCTTGGAAAGAAAACAGAGTTAAAATTTTAAAAAAATATATTGATAATTTATATGTTATACTTCCTTTTGAAAAAAATTATTTTGAAAAAAAACATTCTTTAAATGTTGAATATGTTGGCCACCCTATTGTTGAGCACATATTAAAACTTAAAAAAGAACCCTCTTTTATTAAAAAAAATAATTTAGATCTAAAAAAAGAAATCATAACTCTAATGCCTGGAAGCAGGAAACAGGAAATAAAAAAAATTCTTCCAATATTTATAGATGTTGCAAAAAACTTTAAATCTTTTCAGTTTGTAATTGCTGCTGCACCTTCAATAGATTCGAAATTTTACCTTTCAATTTTAAAAAATACTACTATTAAAATTATACACAATAACACCTATAATTTATTAACCCATTCTAAAGCTGCTCTAGTTACTAGTGGTACAGCAACTTTAGAAACTGCCTTGTTAAAAACTCCTCAATTAGTTTGTTATAAAACAAGTCCAATAAGTTATTTTATAGCTAAAAGGTTAGTGAAAATAAATTATATATCACTTGTTAATTTAATTTTAAATAAAGAGGTCATAAAAGAACTAATTCAAAAAAATTGTACCGCAAATAAAATTACTGTGGAACTTAAAGATCTTTTAATGAAAAAAAACAAATCAATTCTAAAAGACTACGAAACGCTAATTAAAACCATTGGGAATAATAAAGCAAGTGAAAAAACATCACAATTAATTATTAATTCAATAAAGTAATTTATTTAACCTCTAAATCTTGGTCTAAAGTTTTTTTGATAATTCTCAAAATCTTCAGGCTTACTGAAAACTTGATAATCTCCTTGTTTAATCATTTTTAAAAAAAGCTCTATTTGTTGAGGTTTATAATAACCCACTAAGGGCATTATAGGGTCAGCATTTTCACTAAAAAAAACAACAGTTGGATATCCGTTTATTCCCAAAAATTGAGTTAACTGATGAGTAGCATTTCTTCCATTTCTGTTTGGATCATAATTTGGATTATTAAATGTTCTATTAAAAAAATAAACTATTTCATTTCCCTCTCCATTAAACTTAACTGCATAGTAATATTTATTAACATAATTTACTACATCCGGATTTTGAAATGTGTTTTTATCCATTAATTTACAAGGACCACACCAAGTTGTATAAACATCCATTAAAATTTTTTTAGGTATTTTTTTTTGAGCCTCTATGGCTTCGGCAAAAGTCATCCAATTAATTTTTTTACTTTGAGCTAAAGAAAAAAAATTATTAAATAAAATAATAGATATTAAAATAAACCTAAAATTGTAGTTTAAAATAAAAAGTTTTTTAATTGATACCATGCATCATCTTAATTATTTTATTATTTAGCAATAGCATAATAATGCCAGCAAATATAGGTATTACAGTGAAAATTAAAAAGAAAATTGACAAACCATATTCTTCTGTAATTGGATCAATAAAACTTCCAGTGAATCCTGCAGCTGAATTAGCAATTGTATTTGCTAAAAACCATACGCCAAACATCAAACCTATCAATTTTTTTGGTGCTAATTTACTTATATATGACAAACCAACAGGGGATACACACAATTCTCCAAGAGTATGAAATAAATAAGCAAAAATTAAAAAAAACATACTAACTGAAGCCGTTTTAGCACCAAGAGGAATAGATAAAGAACCGAAAGATAAAATACCAAATCCAAAGGCTAATAAAATTAAACCAATCCCAAATTTAAATGGACCAGAGGGATTAAATCTACTTTGCCAAATTCTTGATAAAACAGGTGCAAAAACAATAATGTAAAAAGAATTTAAAATACCAAACCATGAAGCTGGAATTTTTGTTGAATTATTTTCAAACTCTCTACCTAGCATCCAAAGAACAATTATCCATATAATCACAAAACTGATGATTAAAAAAGTATTTGATAAAGTTAAACTTGAAGAAGTTTTTATATATAAAAGATATAAAATATAAGTAATAATAATTAAAGGAATAATTGTAATAAGAGAATTAAAAATTTTAAAAACAAAGGCACCTTGACCAATTAAATTTCTATCAGTATAATCTGAAGCAAAAATTGTCATTGATCCACCAGCTTGTTCAAATGCCCACCAAAAAAATATTGTTGAAAATGAAAAAATTACAATTACAATTAGTCTGTCAATAACTACCTTCGAATCAGTCTTTTTATCATCTATATCTTCTTTTATTTTATCTTTTTTGTCATTATTATTTATTAAATTTCTGTTTAATAATCCTATTTCACCAAAAATCTTTTGGGAATAATAAAACTGTAACCCTCCCAATAACATGAATATTCCCGCAAGACCAAACCCATAATGCCAATTAATATTTTCACCAATATATCCACAAAGTAAAATTCCTAAAAATGCACCTGAATTTATTCCCATATAAAAAATTGTGTATCCAGCATCTTTATCTTTACCTTCTGTTTTGTAGAGCTGTCCAACAATCGAGCTTATATTTGGTTTAAAAAATCCATTACCAATAATTAATAAACTAAGACCAATAAACAAGAAAAAATCTGCAGTTACTTCAAAAGCCATTGCAAGATGTCCTAAAGTCATTAAAAATGCTCCTAAAATTACTGCTTTCCTATACCCCATATATTTATCCGCAATCAATCCTCCAAAAATTGGAGTTATATAAACAAGTCCTGTATACCATCCATAAAGAACTAAAGCTTCACTTCTCTCCCATCCCCATCCTCCATCTATAAATGAAGAAACTAAAAAAAGTACTAATATTGCTCTCATTCCATAATATGAAAATCTTTCCCACATTTCAGTGAAAAACAATACAAAAAGACCTGATGGATGACCTAAAATTGTTTTTTGATTTAATAAACTTCCGTTAAATAATTGATTTTCCATAATTATAGATTATTTAATATAAAATTAGTCATTTTAGTATATAAATGCTTAGTCGTGTTTCCTCCATAAATTCCATGATTTTTATCAGGATATATCATCCACTCAAATTGTTTATCATTTTGAATTAATGCTTCAACCATACGCATTGTGTTTTGAACATGTACATTGTCATCTGCAGAACCATGAATTATTAAAAATTTACCTTTTAATTTATCTGCATAGTTAATAGGTGAATTAAGATCATATCCATCTGGATTTTCTTGCGGTGTCCTCATAAATCGTTCTGTATATATTGTGTCGTAAAATCTCCAATTTGTAACTGGTGCTACTGCAATGGCCATTGAAAATATATCATTGCCTTTTAACAGACAATTAGTAGCCATGTGACCTCCAAAACTCCAACCCCAAATACCAATTCTTTGAGAATCTATATATGGTAATTCTCCTATTTTTTTAGCAACACTAATCTGGTCTAAAGTTTCATATTTAACCAAATTTAAATAAGTCATTTTTTTAAATTCACTACCTTTAAAACCAGTTCCCCTTCCATCGACACAAACTATAACATATCCCATATTTGCTAACAATTTATGCCATAAAGACCTTTCATTTCCCCATCTATTTGAAACTTGCTGAGAACCAGGGCCTGAATATTGATACATAAGGACAGGATAATTTTTACTAGGACTGAAATTATTTGGCTTTAACATCCACATGTTTAATTTTTCACCATTAATATGAATTTCTGAAAACTCTTTATTTGGCAATTTATATTTTGACAAGCTTAATTTTAAATCCGAATTATTTAACAACTCTTTAATTTTTTTTCCTTTATTTGAATCACATAAATAATATACTGGAGGTGTTTTTTCATCAGAATAAGAATAAACAAAATATTTACCATCAAAACTAAAATTAGCACCATTAAAACCTTTGACTGATCCAAAAAGCTTACTTTTTTTCCCATTTATACTAATACTATGTATTGTCCTATTAATACTTCCTTTTTGAACTGATTGATAATAAATTTCTTTGCTCTTTTCATTATATCTATATAAACTTGTAACATCCCAAGGTCCTTTAGTAATTTGATTAATTAATTTTCCGTTTTCTGAATAATGATATATATGATTATATCCATCTCTTTCACTAGTCCACAAAAAACTTTTATCATTTAAAATTTTTAAATGATCATGGATAGAAACATAATATTTGTCTTTTTCTTCTAATATTATGACAGGTTTGTTATCTCTAATATCTATTTTCCATAATTTCAAATGATTTTGCAATCTATTTATAGTTTGAACATATAATTTATTTTGAGTTAAATCAAAGTTCATTCTTGGAATATAATACGGAACTTTATCACCAAATTGAATTTTTTTAGTTTTTTTGGTTTCAATATTATATAGCTTTATACTTACAATTGAATTCTTTTCTCCTGCTTTAGGATATCTAAACATATAAGGAAACTGATATAAATCTGAACCATAAATATCCATGGAAAAAATAGGGACTTTAGATTCATCAAATTTCATATAGGCTATATTATTACTATCTGGACTCCAATCAAAAGCTCTAACAAATCCAAACTCTTCTTCATATACCCAGTCTGTAATGCCATTTAATATTTGATAATTACCATCATCAATTATTTTTTCTGTTTTATTATTAGATAAATCTTTTATATAAATATTTCTTTTGTAAATAAAAGCAACTTTACTACCATCAGGGGAAAAAAGAGGTTCCTGAATTTTATCAACAAAAACTTTATTTATTTTTTCTTTTTTAATGTCGTAAACATAATATATAGATTGCTTTGATCTTCTATATATTTTATCTGTCTCCGTTTCTAACAATATTTTTTTTTCATCACGAGAAAAATAATATTCTGTAAAAAAAGGGATAATAGAATTTGATGAACTAATTAATGTGTCAAAAAATTTAAGTTTATAATCAAAATACAATATTGATGAAATTTTCTTTTTATAATCAATTTTTATTCTTGTAAAACCTTTACTTTTTTTTAGTTGTTTTATTGACTCTATTCTTTCAGGAGAGTAATCTTGATCTACAATTGATGAAATAGATAGATCATTTGTCTGAGAAAAAGATTTAATATAAAATGTTAGAACTAAAAGAAATAAATAATACCTCATTATTAAAAATTAATATAATCTAAAAATAGATAAAATTGATATAAAATTATCTCTAAAATAAGAAATCAAATAACGTATATTTATAAAAATTCTACAATTAAAATGAACAATAAAATTGACGGGTTTTCCAAACTTAGTAAAAACAAAAAAATAGATTGGGTAATAAAAAATCATTTTAATTCTAAAAATGATATGAAAAAATTATTAGAATCCTATTGGAATTCTAATAAAAAAGTTCAAAAAAATCATGATGAATTTGCCGAAAATACTATATCAAATTTTTATTATCCCCTAGGAGTTGCTCCAAACTTTCTTATAAACAATAAGATCTTCACATTACCAATGGTTACTGAAGAAAGTTCGGTAGTTGCTGCAGCATGTAAATCAGCAAAATATTGGTTAACCAGAGGAGGGTTTAAAACAAAAGTTTTAAATACTGAAAAAATTGGTCAAATACATTTTCTATTTAATGGCAACCCTTCAAACATAACTAAATTTTTCAAAAAAAATAAATCTAAGCTTATTAATTCTGTTGAAGAATTAACAAAAAACATGAATAAAAGAGGGGGAGGTTTAAAAGATCTAAAAATTAAAAATAAAACAGATTTAATAGATAATTATTATCAATTAAAAGGAACTTTTAAAACTGATAATGCTATGGGAGCTAACTTTATTAATTCATGTTTGGAAAAATTAGCTGAGTCATTTAAAAGTTTAATTAAAGATGACGACGATTTGTCTAATAAAGAAAAAAATATAGAAATAGTGATGAGTATTTTATCAAACTATACCCCCAATTGTCTTGTTAAAGCAAGTGTTTCATGTCCAATAAATAATTTAGGCCCTTTTAAAAACATGAAATCAGAAGAATTTGCTAAAAAATTTTTAATGGCAATAAAAATTGCAAAAAATGATAATTATAGGGCAGTAACTCATAACAAAGGAATAATGAATGGCATAGATGCTATAGCAATGGCTACAGGTAATGACTTTAGAGCCATTGAAGCATGTGCTCATGCATATGCTTCTAAAAACGGAAAATATTCAAGTTTATCAAATGCATTTATTGAAAAAAATTATTTTAATTTCGAAATCCAACTACCATTATCCATGGGAACGGTTGGCGGACTAACTAAACTTCATCCAATTGTTAATTGGTCATTAGAGTTACTAAATTTTCCAAATTCTAAATCTTTAATGGAAATTACTGCTGTAGCAGGTCTTGCTCAAAACTTTGCAGCTATTAAGTCTTTAATAACCTCTGGTATTCAAAAAGGTCATATGAAAATGCATCTTTTAAATATTTTGAAACAAAAAAGAGCATCTGAAAATCAAAAAAATAAAGCGATTAATTATTTTAAAAAAAATAAAGTAAGTGTATCTGCAGTTGAAGATTTTTTAAAAAATAACTAAAATGCAAACATTTTATAGTCGTGGAAAACTTCTAATCACCTCTGAATATCTTATCCTAAAAGGGGCTAAAGGTTTAGCTATACCATGTAATAAAGGTCAATTTTTAGAATTTAAAGTAATTAATTCAAAAAATCTAAATTGGAAGAGTTACGATTATAATAATAGAATTTGGTTTGAAGCAATATTTGATTGTGAAAATTTTAATTGTATTAAATCAAATAAAAAATCAATTGCAAAATCACTTAGTTTTATTTTAAAAGAAACAAGAAAACTTAATCCAAAATTTCTTTCAATTAATGGTGGAGAAATAAAAACTCAATTAGAGTTTGATTTAAATTGGGGTCTAGGTAGTTCATCAACACTAATTTCAAATCTAGCTCAATTAAATAAAATAAATGCTTATAAACTACTTTCAAATACTTATGGAGGAAGTGGCTATGATATAGCCTGTTCACTTGTAGAAAATCCTATTATCTATGAAATAAAAAACAATAATTATAATGAGGTGAATTTTAATCCTCCATTTAAAGAAAAATTATTTTTTGTTTATTTAAATAAAAAACAAAATAGCAAAATTGAAGTTAATAAATTTAATACTACCAAAGTAGATAAAAAGACAATAGAATCTATTAACTCAATTACAGAAATTATATCAAAAACTAAAAAGTATGATGAATTTAATTTTTTAATAAAAAAGCATGAACAAATAATTTCAAATGTAATTAAGAAAACAAGTGTGAAAAAATTAAAATTTCAAGATTTTAAAGGGGAAATTAAAAGTTTAGGTGCATGGGGTGGAGATTTTATTCTTGCATCTGGCCTTGATTCTCCATCTTACTTTAAATCAAAAGGATATAAAACAATAATAAAGTTTGATGATATGGTATATAGAAGATAATTAATAGTAAAGTGCTCGATTATCTTCTATTTCAGCAACTGAATTTAAAGCATTAAAGATAGATTCTGGAATATTCTCATCTTTAGAATCTCTAACTGATAGACCAAAGTTTTGATAATTTCCAATGTCGATAGCCTGATTTTTTTTAGTTAATAAAATTTTATAAACACCATTTTTTCCTTCTAATAAATTTGAAGTTTGATTTTCTTCTAAAGAAAAAGCTGCACCAATTACATAAGGCTCATTACCATAACCAGGAACAGTTGGATTTTGTTGATTTACTGCAGTAGCCGTTTCAATTAAAAAATCATTATTTTCAATTAGTGATTCTAAACTACTTTTAGACTTAAACCTTTTTTTTATTATTTCAATTTTTTTCTTTTTTAATAATATTTTACTTACTTCATCTCTAACTTCATCAATTGATGAAACTCCTTCAGGATTCTTTGAAATTAACTGTACTACTGCATAACCTCCATCGTTTAAATTAAATCTTTTTATGTCTTTAATTTTAGTGTCTTTCTCAAAAACCCATTTAACTATATTTCTTTGACGAAATAGTCCAGGCAAAACTTCTTCTAGTTTTTCAATATTAACAACTGGTATTGGAGTATAATTGTTAGATTTTGCAACATATTCAAAATTTCCTTCTTTCTTAGAATCCATTTCAAACTGAGTGGCTTTTCTAAAAATTTCATTTGATGTTTTTTCAGAAGGAACAATTTTTTTTGAAATATCGGCAAAAAGAGCTAGATCATCCTTGTCTGTAACTTTAATTATATGAAAACCAAACTCCGTCTCAACTAAACCAATTCTTCCAACTTTAGATTTATTACAAAAATTATAAAACTCTTGAGCCATTTGACCTTCTTGAAAAAATCCAAGATCACCTCCAATGTTTTTTGAAGGACTATCAGATTTTTCCTTTGCTAATTGAACGAAATTATTAGGGTTTCTCCTAGCTAGTCTATAAACTTTATTTGCAATTGATTTAGCTTCTTTTTTGGTTCTTGGACTTTTCAATTGAGATCTTGTAGCTCCATCATAAGAAATCAAAATATGGCTTGCCCTTATTGAAGCATTATTCTTAAAGTCAATAAGTTTTGAAATTTTCAAATATTCCTTATCTCTATATGGACCAAACACTTCCCCCTTACTCAATCCAAACAAAATTTCAGAATATTCATTATTTAAATTACCTTTAGGCTTATAGATTGAATCAAATAATAAATCTGAATTATCTTCAATAAATTCTCTAATTTTAATTGTAGATTTTAAGCCAGCAAGTGTGTCAGTTAATTTAGATACATTATTATATGAAATTCTTTCATCAATTAAAGATTCTAGATGTAAACGAATATCCGTAATGTCAGATTCGGTTGCTTGATCATCGAAAAGAACATATTGAATGTTTCTTGTTTCATCCTTCTCATAAGTTTTTGAATTATCATTAACATATTTTCTAATCTCAGAGTCCGAAACTTTAACCAAACTATCTGGAATTATTTCAAAAGGAATATTAACAAATTTTATATTAATATTATCGTTTTGAAAATGATATATTTCCCTTGCTTCTTTATCTGTCAAACCTGAACTTGATTTAATTAAATTAAAATATATATTTTGTTTTGCTAAAGAAATAATGCTTTTTTCTTGATTTTTCCATGTTTGATAAGCAGATGGATTTTCTATTCTAAGTTGAGAAATAAAGTCAGTAAAAATACCAAAATCAAAAAAACCTGCTTCATTTAAAAATCTAGAATCTTGAACAATTGATGGATTTGAAGAGATAATCTGTTCAATTTGATCTTTTCCAGCATCAATTCCAAGTTTTTTATATTCTTGATCAAAAACAGTATTTCTTATGATTTGATTCCAAACAAGGTTTAAAGATTGAATTGAAGAATAATTAGAAGATCTTTCAGTTTGATCGACTAACTGTCTAAAAAATTCAAAATCAAGCTCTTCATCATTTATAATTCCAATAGGATCATCAGGACCTGAATTAGATGAACTACCATCAAAGACTCCTGATATTACAAAGGCAAATAAAGCCAACCCAATAACTATAATTAGAAATATAGACCTTTCTCTAATTTTTCCTAAAATTGCCATATATATATACTTGCAGTGAGCGAAAATAATATATTCATTTGAATTAGGAAAATCATTATAAATTATTCTTACTCTTTTATTTATTATTATTTTTCTTTCTATAGTGTCTTCTAAAAAGTGCCATAAAAACAGATAAGAAAAAAAATGTCAAAAAAAGATATGCTTTAGAAGACCCTATTTTAAAACTTATAATAGCTTCATATAAAGCGACTATAGATATAAACCAATATAAAATTTCTGAAATCTTATAACTTTTCAATTATTTTATTTATCTATTGAATCATTAACCATAATTTTTCCAATTAACTCTCCGCTCTGAAATTTAGTAAATTCTTTATTTGCATCCAATCTATATGCCTGAAAATCATAAGAACTATCTTGAAAAGTGAAAAATTTTTCAGTAAAAAGCCACTCGCTTTCAATATCCCAAAACAACTGATTTGTGTTTAATTCTGAACCGTTATAAGATTTTAAAATCACATTTCCCTTAAGATCTAATATTTTTGTAGAATTATAAAGAATCCCATAATCAGAAATTGCTTGATTTTTGTTGCCAAATTCATCAAAAAAATCAACTTTTAAACCTTTAGGAAAAATAGAATATTGAAAACTTAAATTTGTGTAATCTAAATGTTTTGGCGCAGTTAAAATAGCTTTTATCTTAGTAGAATCTGTATAAATCATTTTAATTTGATTAGCAATTCCAACTGGCTCTTGCAATTCAAGATTTATTTCATTTAAGAACTTAGAATTGTCTTCACAAGAAAAAAATATTATAAAAATTAAAAAAAAAATCAATAATAATTTTCTCTGATAACTCATTTATAACTTTGGAACTTTAACACTTGATTTTATCCAGCAATCAATTTTTATCACTGAGCCTTCATTGCCTTCAGTGAAAATATCTGTTTTAGTTGGAGCTCTTCCATTATAACTTTTCACTGCTTTAGAAGCTATCTTCTTTAACGAAGCATCAACTTTTCCTGCCTTAGATGCTGTTTGAGCAGCTAACCAATAAACTGCTCTTTTATTGAACTGGTTTTCACCACAATCATTTGCACTATCAGCATACAAACTAGCTATCAATAGATATGCTCTTCCAAGCGAGGGCTGATTAGATAAAGCTCTTAAAGCATATGTTCTAGCAGAAACTTTTCTTCCTACTTTTTTAAACCTATTAGCAATTTTTAATAAAATTTTTGCTTTTTTATATTTATCATTTTCTAAAGTAATAGATTCCTTATAATATTTCAATGCCTCAGCACTTTCTCCAGTTTTGTCTTTTAGTAAACCTAGATAATATGCAGTCCCAGCAGATTTTTCAATTCCATACCAAGTTTCAACTAATATGACAAAAAAAGGATCATCTGAACACTCCTTTCCATCCATTCTATTTACGGCTCTTTTTAACCAGATTACATCATTTTTTTTGTCTTCAAAATTCTTTCTGTAAAGAGGTACTAAATTTTCACAAGTAGCTTCTTTTTGAATTATAACATTTATATTATTTAAATATTGAGATATTGCTATAGAATTTTGACCATAGACTTTTTTATTCCTAGTTTCTCTAGCTGTTATAACTGAACCTTGCTCTTCCTTTTCTAAAATAAGATCTAATTTCTTAGATAATTTCACACTCTCATTATCAAATTTTTCTGATAGCTCTTCATACTTATTAATTAGTAATTCCATTGAAACTCCATTTTCATTATTCTTATATCTATTGTATAAAGTTTGAAAATAACTATTCAAGTGTTTGGGATTTGAAAAACTTTCTGAATCCTTTTTAAAAGCTTTATCAAAAACTTCATAGATAGTTTTCAAATCAGACATTTTATAATCAAGCATAGCTTGAGCTTTACTACTAATAATTTTTCCGATTACAGTTTTATTTCTTTGTTTAGGAAAATTTTCAACCCACTCATCATATAACTTTAAAAGATCTTTCTTAAAAAACTCTTTTTCATCACCTGATGTTTTTTTTATTTTATCTTTTAATATTCTTTCACCATATGAGTATATAGCAGGATTTATTTTAGAACAGTTTTCTCTAACCATCATCCATGGCTCAAAAGCAGAATCATAATTTTTGACCTTAGCAAACTCAGCAAATATTGAAAGCGTTTGAACACAATCCTCTGGAGCTTGGGAAATAACATAGTTTATGTTAAAAACAATAACTACTAAAAACTGAAAAAATTTAATAAATTTCATGATATAAAAAAATTAATTGTATTTCCTTTTTAAAAACCATTTATCGTTAAGAGAAAATCCTACTCTAAATGCAAAAAAGTTTTCTTTTACAAAAGACTTGCTTTTTTCACCCCTACTTCCAAACTCAAAACCAATATTTGCATTAGAAAATCCAGCCATTGGAAGCCCAAATCCAAAAGAAAAAGCAGTTTCTTTTAAAGGTAAAGAGTTGAATATTAAACCTGTATTTTCTTTCCTAAAACCGAACCTATAAACTATTCTTTTCCAATAACTAGTTAAAGACGAATAGTTTGGTAAATAAAATCCTCCTAATGAAAATTGGGACCCAGAACTATATTTAATATTTTCTTTCTCCATAAATTCGCTGCCAAATATAGCAGAATTTATTGAATTTTTCTGAACGCCAATAAACCATTTTTTAGACTTCCCTAATCCAAATCCAAATTTCCGTTTCTCAGATAGTGATAATTTAGTCTCTGTCTTGCCAATTAAATCTAGGTTAACTTCCTCAAAATCTGAAATTCTAGTTCCATTTATATCCTGAGTATATATAATTCTTTCATTTCTAGAGTTAAAATCTGAACTAGGCTCTATAGAATACATAAACCTAAGAAAATACTGTTTTTTTATTGGCACTTTTGCATTAATAGAAACTTGATAGTTTAATCCTGAAAGACTAGATGAATTACTTAGAAAAGTTCCTAAATTAACATTTTTTTTGAACTGAGAAGTTCTGTAAAGTAAAGTTCCGAAACCATAATTCATAGTAATCCCAGTAGTAAAGTACTTAAATAAAGGAAACCCAAAACTTAAAAAAGCCTGATTTAACCCTCCTGAACCTTCATAATTGTTAATTATAGAAGCTCCTAAATCATTATTAGTTGTTGATTGAATTTTATAGCCTATAGAACTATAAGGTATTATACCAAATCCAAAACCAAACTTACCTGCTGGAATTCCTACTGCTAAATAATCTAAAGCTGCAATCGCCCTAGATTCTTTAGAATCTCCAGACATCATCATATTTGACTTATAATGAACTCCCAAAGAATACGTCGTCAATTTTAAATCTCCATAACTGGCAGGATTATTAAGATTAACATGAATTGAATCAGAAAAAACATCAAGCCCTCCCATAAACCTAGTTACCTGAGTTCCTCTAAAATTTATATCTCCAAGTCCAGCATAAGAAAAAGGAGATGAAGATCCTGATTGTGCAAAACAAAAATAAACACTAAATGATAAAAAAAATATTATGTTTTTAATCATAATTATATTTTATTTAACTCTAACAAATAATTTAACCCTTGAGCTAAAAAGTTTTGATCGGCAAATATCCTATTTTTTAGTGGTTTAGACAAAAGTATAGAATCTCCACCTGTTAAAACAACATTTATATTTTTATATTGTTTAGTATAAAATTTAATTTGATATTTTATTTCAGATAAAATACCATGATAAATTCCAGAATGAATTGATTTCTTAGTAGAATTTCCTGTAATATTTTCAGGGATTTTATATTTCAAAAGTGGTAGTTTTTTTGTTGAATCTGAAAGAATTTTATATCTAGAGTCAAATCCAGGACTTATACTTCCTCCATGATGAATATTTTTATTATCAATAAAATCATAAGTTATACATGTCCCCAAATCAATAATTAAAACATTTTCTTGAGGATAATTTAAGCATTTTGCACTCAAAAGAGATATTCTATCTTCACCGAGTTTATTTAAAGGTTTATAATTACTTTTAAAAGGCAATTTTAATTTTGATGAGCATCTAATAATTAGTGTTTGAGTAAAATACTTAGAAAAATTTAAATCTTCATTGTTTCTTACATCAGAATAAATTATGTATTTAATACTAGAGAATTTGTTTTTAATCTCCTTTAAAAATTTTTCATTTGAAATAAAGTCTTTTTTACAAGACTCCAAAATTGATCCTTTTGAAAACAAAAAATATTTTAAGTTCGTATTTCCAATATCAACTACTAAATTCATTGTAGAGTTTATTCTCAAAATTACAAAGAAATTAATCTTTTTAGTTTGTAGAGTCGTAAAAAGGAAATTATATTTGCAGCAAAACAAAGTAAGGTACCTTAGCTCAGTTGGTAGAGCAAAGGACTGAAAATCCTTGTGTCCGCAGTTCGATTCTGCGAGGTACCACTTTTTAACCCCAATTAATTAATTGGGGTTTTTTATCTCAAAAACTTTTACTTTAATTAAATTCATCTAAAATATTTATAAAATTAAAAATGATTAGAAATATTCTGATTTCTCTAGTTACTCTGTTTATAAATAACTTATACTCTCAAAAAATAAATCAAAACTTTAAAATTCATCCTAAAAAAATTAGTGAAAAAATAAAAATTGATGGTTTAATAAATGAAAATGCATGGGAAAACGCTGATGTTGCAAAAAATTTTTTCATGATAACTCCGACAGATGGCAAAAATGCTCAACAAGAATCAGAAGTAAAAATATTATATGATGAAAAATATATATACTTTGGAATAGTTTTTTTTAATAATGCGATTCAAGGAGATTATGCAGTTGAGTCTCTAAGAAGAGATTTCTCTTTTAACAAAAATGATAACCTATTAATAGCGATTGACCCTTTTAACAATCAAACTACAGGTTTTACTTTTGGATTAAATGCATATGGGGCTCAGTGGGATGGAACAATGTATGATGGTGGAAGAGTAGATTTAAATTGGGATACAAAATGGGTTTCTGAAGTTACTTTTGATAAAGACAAATGGATTTGTGAAATTTCTATTCCTCTAAAGTCTATAAGATATAAGGAAGGGGTTAGTGAATGGGGAATAAATTTTGGAAGACTTGACTTAAAAGCCAATGAGAAATCAAGTTGGGCTCCAGTTCCTAGACAATTCCCTTCAGTATCTCTTGCATATACTGGGGTTTTAATCTGGGATAAACCTCCTCCAAAACAAGGTAAAAATATTTCAGTTATACCATACTCTTTATTAAATAAAAATCAGGATAAAGAAAATACAAATAAGATTGGTGGTGATTTTAAAATGAATTTTTCAAGTTCATTGAACCTAGATTTAACTATTAATCCTGATTTTTCTCAAGTTGAAGTTGATCAACAAATTACAGACCTTGATAGATTTGAGCTTTTTTATCCCGAAAAAAGACAATTTTTTCTAGAAAATGCAGATCTGTTTGCAAATTTTGGTTACAAAACAATCAGACCTTTTTTCTCCAGAAGAATTGGTCTTGGAGTTCCAATTGAAGCAGGGTTGAGGCTAAGTGGAAATATTAATGAAAAATGGAGAATTGGTCTAATGAATATTCAAACTCAAAATTTAAATGAAATTAATTTGCCAAAACAAAACTTTGGAGTATTCACAATTCAAAAAAAAGTTTTTGATAGATCAAGTCTTGGCTTAATGTTTATAAATAAAGAATCTTTAATTAATTCAAAAATAAATAACTCTAATTATTCCAAATATAATAGAAGTTTAGGTATAGAGTATAATTATGCATCTATTGATAATTTATGGCAAGGAAAAATTTTAATGTTAAAAACATTTACCGATAATTTTGATAATAATAACAATAGCTCCTTAGCATCTCATCTTGAGTATAATTCCACAAATTGGAAATGGCGTATACAACAAGAGTTTATTGGAGAAGACTTTAATGCAGAAGTGGGGTATGTTCCAAGAAAAGGCTTTTTAAAATTATCTTCTTCGATAGGTTATCTTTTTTACGAAGAAAATTCAAAAATAATATCTCATGGCCCTAAATTTTCAAGAATATTATATCTAGATAAAAACTATAAAAAAACTGATCTTATAAATGAATTATCATATCTTATTAATTATAAAGACAGAAGTTCGCTCAAAATTGATATTACAACAAATTTTGTTAAATTATTAGATGACTTTGATCCCATTAAATCAAATATAAAATCACTATCAAAAGGATCTGATCATAAATGGAATTATTTAAGCTTAGAATATTTTTCTAACCAACAAAAGAAATTAACTTATAAGTTTGAAGGAATAATTGGAGGTTATTATCAAAATGGAAAAAGAAAAGGAATAGGAACTGAATTAGGATATCGATTTCAACCTTATGTTAGTTTAAGTTCTTTAATAGCTTATAATTCAATTGAATTAGAAAGTCCTTGGAATGAATCTAACTTTTGGCTTATTGGAGCCAAAGTTGATATTACATTAACTAATAAAATATTTTTTTCAAATTTATATCAATATAATGAGCAATTTGATTTATGGAACTTTAATTCAAGGTTTCAATGGAGATATAAACCTGCCTCCGATTTATTTATAGTTTATAACAGTAATCAGATTTTAATGCCAAAAGAGGTAAGGTCTTGGAACATAAATTTTAAATTGAACTATTGGTTAAACTTTAATTAATCTTTCTTAGAAGACAAAAGTTCTTTTTTAACAGATGGATTTAAAGGAGAAATGTCTAATCTATTTGCTTTATTCTTTTGGTCTTGAATTTCTTTTTGCAAACTAGATGTGTCTTTTACTGAGGTAAAAAAAAGTTTTAATCTATCTATCATATTTAAACATTTTTCTTAATGTTGGTGAAGAAATTCCCCACAATGTAAATCCACTAATTACAGTAAAAATACCAAAAAGAGAGAAAATTCTTAGCAGTAAATTATTAAAATTATCACGACCTTGGTAATCCATAATATGACCCATCCATAAAAAATCAAAAATTCTCCAACTAGAATATCTAACTTTTTGAAATATTCCACTTTTAGCATCAATATATGCCACTATTTTCTTAGGATGGTCATAAATAATTGCATAAGCAGGAAGTGGATTTCCTCTATATTCGTGGTGATTTCCTACTTTTTTAATTTTTTCAATTTTTAATACTTTTAAATCCTCTATCATATTTTTTTCAGCAATTGACAAAGCCTCTTTTTCAGTTATTTCATTTTTAATTTGTCCACTTCTAGCATTATAAAGAAATTTATTATTAATCCAATAAAATGGATTATTAGAAATTTCTACCAAACTAATGTTATTAATTTCCTTAGGAATACTATCAATATCAATTAGATTTTTATATACAAAAGTTGGAGGTAATTCTTTTCTAAAATGATCCCCATGAATTTCATCGATATTGGTCCAGCTAAAATATAAGCCGGAAATTGTCCAAGCTAAAAACTGAATACCAATAATTAATCCTAAATATCTATGAGTTTTTCTAATTAACCATGATTTTTTCTGAGATAACATTTACTTAATTTAAAATTTTTGTTTTCTTATAATGAGCCTTAACTATATTTGCCAAAGAATTAAAATTAGTGAAAATTAAATTTATCCTTTTATTTCTAACTTCATTGCTTTCAGGTTGTTTTTCATTTATCCAATCTCAAAAAATTATTGAGCCAAAAAAAATTAATGATAGTCAAATTAATTTAGATGGAATAATTAATAAAGAAGAATGGAAAAATGCTTCAAAAGTTAGTCTTGATTATGAATTCAAACCAGGCTATAATACTCCTCCTGATAAAAAAACAGATGTTTATGTGCTTTATTCAAGCAAAAACTTATATATAGGTTTTTATGCATATGATGACTCTTCTAATGTAAGAGCTTCTGTAAGACAAAGAGATGACTTTAATATGTTTAGTAATGATGATTGGGTTAATGTAAAGCTAGATACTTATGGAGATTCTAGGAATAATTATAATTTAGTTTCTAACCCTTTTGGAAGTCAAGCTGATGCAAGACAAACAGATGCAATTGATGAGTTTGAAAGTTATGATCTTAATTACAATATTAAATTTGAAACCTCAGGAAAAATAGTAAGTAATGGCTATAACGTAGAATATAAAATTCCATTTAAAAATCTTCCTTTTACCAATAAAAAAAACCAAGAATGGAAATTTAGATTCTTTAGAAGAACATACCGTGATGGAAATGAGGTTGAGTTTATAAGTTCATAGTATGATCGCAATAATTCCTGTGATGTTTGTCAAACTACTGATGTAATCATTTTAAAAGATATAGAAATAGAAAAACGTTTTGAATTACTTCCATATATCTCATCTAATATAACTGGAGAAAAACCAGATAAAAATTCAAAAATTAATTATGATAAATTAAAAACAGATTTTGGGTTAGGTTTAAATATTGACTTAAATAAGAATACTCTATTTGAAATAACATATAATCCTGATTTCTCTCAAGTTGAAGCAGATGTTACTAAACTAGATATTAACTCTTCATATGCACTTGAATATCCTGAAAAAAGACCTTATTTCAATAGAGGAAGTGATATTGTTAAATTTTCTGATGGAGCGTTTTACTCAAGATCAATTAACAATCCTTTAGTTTCAACAAAATTAGTTAGTCAAGGTGTTAATTCTCGAATTTATTTTCTTACAGCTGTAGATCAAAACACACCCTATCAAATTGGGGGAGAAGACAAATCATACTTCGGTGAAGGAGGTGAATCATATGTAAATGTATTCCGGTATCAGCATATCATAGATAAAAACAAAAGATTTGGTTTTATTACTACAAATAGATATCATAAAGATGGAGGCTATGGAAATTTGATAGGGACAGATGGATGGTTTCTTTTATCTAAAAAATTAAGAGTTTCATATGAATTTTTTACAAATATTAATAAAGAGCCTATCTCAAATTGGATTGAATCCGATGATTATGTAAAAGGAAAATCGGTAAAATTGGATGGTGATAAACTAAAAGGGAATGCTTTTTATCTAGAATTATACCGAAATACTGAAAATTGGAAATCCTTTTTTTCCTTTAAAAATATTTCGCCAAATTATCAATCTGATGTTGGATTTTTAGTAAAAAACAATCGCAGATGGACTACTTTTTTTCATACATATCAAAATTATTTAAATAAAAAAGCTTTACAATTTTTTAGCATAGGAAGTAAAGCTGATGTTCTATATACATTTGAAAATAAATTAAAAACAATAAGTCTTGATGGTATAATAACTTTAAGTAGTATTGGAGCTACTTTAATTGAATATACTTATGATTGGGATATTTATAAAGTCTATTTAGGGAAAGAATATAAAAATCTTCCCGCAAATAGAATTGAAATTACAAGTTCTCCAAATGAGTTTTTTTCATTTATGATGAATATGAGTTTTGGAAAAGATATTGCATATAATGAGGATATTCCAGAAGTTGGAAAAGAATTTACATTATATTTTTCTCCATCATTTCAAATTAATAATAACTTAAATATTCAACCTTCTATTAGATATGCTAGGCTAAAAAAGTTAAATGATAATTCTAATTTTTTTAAAGGTTATATTTCTAGGTTTAGTCTCAAATATCAATTTAATAACTCGTTAAACATTAGACTAATTTCTGAGTATAATAATTTTTATGAGCAATTTTTTCTTCAACCATTAATTCAGTGGAATCCAAATCCATCAACAATTTTTTATATAGGAGCAAACCAAGGATCAATTGAAGATTTTAATTCAGAATTCTCTAGTCCATATAGAATTGACAGAACTCAATACTTTTTAAAATTTCAATATTTGATTGGGCTTTAATTCTCTTTAGGAATTAATAAAGTTTCTATCTCTAAAGACTTATATTGTTTATCAAAATTTTTAAAATCTTCAGAAATTATTTGATTTATTTCTTTCATTAAATTATCCGATTTAATATTTAAATCATTAAATAAATCTATTGCCCCTGATGTAACTTCAGGCTCAGAAGCATCAATATAATCTTTTAAATTAATATATTCTGCGTTTAACTTATTGTTAAAGTTAATTACATCTTGAAAAGTTTTTTGTTTAGGTTGAATTAATTTTTTCTCCCAATTCTTTAATTTCATTTCAATATTCTTGGCCATTGAAATAGTTTTATTATAATCGTCTTTTTTATCTATATGATTTTCTAAAACATTAATGTGGAAATTTAATTGATTTTGAATTGATCTCATTGAATTTACGGCTTGATGAATCTCTGTAATTTTAACATCAATCTTTCTTAAAATTTCTTGCTGATCATTATAAGCTTCTTTTGAAAATTTATTTTCAGGATCAGGAAGAATTTTAAAATTTGTTTCACTAAACTTATTATTAACTTTTATTCTTGCCTTGTAAACTCCAGGTGCAACTGTAGACCCTTGATGACCTCCATAAACAAATACATTGTCAATATAAGGAAGTCTTTCTCTTTTAAAATCCCAATGGAATCTATTAAAACCTTTTTTTGATGGAATAGGTTTAGAAATTTTTGGCCCTCCAGGCCAAGTCTTATTTAATTTATCTTTTTTATTTGAATAAGTTCTAATCACTTTATCATTTTCAATAATTTCTAACTTAATATCCAATGAGTCTGTTTTCACTGGAAGGTAATAATCAAGAGTTATTCCTGGAAGAGGATTAGTTCCAAGACTTCTATTTGATTTAGAAACCCTTCCCCCAAGAATCATATATGTATCCTTTGGTTTGAGGATTTTTATCTCTTTGATTTCATCAGTAACCTGTAATGGAGCAATATCATCAAGAATCCAAAAAGATCTTCCAGATGTAGCTGCAATAAGATCATTATCATTAATATAAAGATCTGTAATAGGAACTACAGGTAGATTTAATTGTAATTGACTCCAGTTTTTACCGTCATCTTTTGATAAATAAAATCCTGTCTCTGTTCCGGCATATAATAATCCATTAACTTTTTTATCAGCTCTTACTACTCTTGTAAAATTATGTTTACCCTCTATTCCTTTATTTATTAATTCCCAAGTCTCTCCATAATTAGATGATTTAAAAATATAGGACTTAAAATCCATGAATTTATATCTCATTGCAACAATATATATAGTCCCTGGATTATGAGGAGAAACTTCAATACTGTTTATAATACTCTCTCCTAACCCTTTTGGGGTTATATTTTTCCATGAATTCCCTCCATCAATGGTTATATTTACCAGGCCATCATCAGTTCCTGCATATATAATATTGCTGTTTCTTGGAGAAATAGCAACACTCATTATAGTATTATAAACTTCTCCTCCGGCTCCTTCAATTGTATAAGGTCCTCCTCCTTCTCCTTGTCGATCTTTATTATTTCTAGTTAAATCTGGGCTTATAACTTCCCAGTCTTGTCCTTGATTACTTGTTTTAAAAAGAACATTTCCTGCATGATAAATTACTTTAGGATTATTAGGATCTGAAATAATAGGGGCATTCCAATTATATCTGTATTTAAAATCTTTAGGTACTTTTCCAAGGCCTAATTCAGGATATTGTTGTATTGATTTTGATTCATTTGTTTTACGATTCCATCTTTCAATAATTCCATTTAAACAACCTCCATAAACAATTATAGGATTTTTTGAATCAAATGCTAAATAAGCACTTTCACATCCTGATACTGAATAAAAATCTTTCCATCCAATTCCCTGAGAATTGGTTCTGCTTTTTATACCAATGGCTGAATTATCTTGTTGACCTCCATAAACATGGTATGGAACCTGATTATCAGCAATAACTCTATAAAATTGAGCAGTAGGTTGATTTTGCTGAGTACTCCAACTTTTTCCTCCATCAAGGGAAACATTAGCTCCTCCATCATTAGAATTAATCATTACTTTATTATTATATGGATTAATCCACAGATGATGATTATCGCCATGCGGAGTAGGCATTACTTTAAAAGTTTTTCCTTTATCAATAGATTTTAAAGCCGGAGCATTTAAAACGTAAACCGTATTCTCATCAATTGGATCTGCAAAAATCTCCATATAATACCAAGATCTAGCTACAGTAACTCTATCTTTATTAACCTGTTTCCATTTTTTTCCTCCATCATCGGATCTATAAACGCCTCCTTTATCATCAGCAGCTTCAATATTTAAATAAACTATTTGGCTATTGGCTCTTGAAACCGAAACACCAGATTTTCCGAAAGACTCTGGTAAACCTTTTTCAATTTCTTTCCAATTATCCCCTCCATCAATTGATTTGTAAATTCCCGATTCAGGACCACCAGAAGTTATTTTCCATGGTGTCCTTTTATGGTCCCACATTGCTGCATAAAGTATTCTAGGATTATTCATATCCATACTTAAAGATGATGCCCCACTAGTTTTAGATTTGTAAAGAACTTTCTTCCAACTTTTACCCCCATTTAATGACCTATAAACCCCTCTGTCTTCACTTGGGCCATATTGAGCTCCCTGAGCAGCAACATATATAATGTTGGGATTTTTTGGATGTATTCTAATGTCAGAAATATGTCTTGTGAATTCTAATCCAATATGAGTCCAAGTAACTCCAGCGTCATTTGATTTATAAACTCCATCTCCCATAGATGTCATTACTCCTCTAGCAGCATGTTCTCCCATTCCAACATATACAATATTTGAGTCACTTTCTGAAACTTCAATAGCTCCTACAGTTCCTGTTTTAAAAAATCCATCTGATATATTTTTCCAACTAATACCATTATTAAAAGTTTTCCAAACTCCTCCACCTGTAATTCCCATATAATATACTCCAGGTTCACCTACTACTCCAGTAGAACAAACACTCCTGCCTCCTCTGAATGGACCTATATTTCTCCATTCAAGTTTATTATATGTAATAGGTGCTCTTTGTTTATCATCTTTTTTATTTCTTTTTTTCTGCGCAAATACAGATGAAAAAATAAAAACTACTAATAAAAAAAATCTAAATCTTATTGCCATTAAAAAAAATATGAATTAAAAAACTACTTTTTCTAGTTTCAATTTATAATTTGAAATTTTAGTTTTTACAAATTTATCCTTTCCATTATTTCTTATTTTATCCAGAGCTTCTCTTCCTTTAATAGAAGTGATAGATTCAGATGAATATTTATCAATCCATAACATTAGTTCAACCATAACCGGGTATAAATCTTGACCTTTTTTAGTTAAAAAATAAATTTTGACTTTATTATTATCTTTAGGATGACTAAAATCAACTATTTTAAATTTCATTAATTTTTTCAATCTCGCAGATAAAATATTTTTTGCTATTCCTTCATTTGATTGTAAAAATTCAGAAAATGTAGACTTATTATTAAGTAAATCTCTAATAATAAGTAAAGACCATTTATCTCCAACTAATTCAAGTGCAATATTTAAAGGACATCCTGATCTTAAGGTCATTATAAATAAAATTATCTATTAAATGTAAGAATATTTTTATTTTAAGATTCATTTTTCTAAAAAAATTAAAATTTAATTTTTATGAGTCTAGGGAATCCAAATCCCTCTGATTCAGTAGTTAACCAAAATGATTTATTGTCAATTATTTTAATTGCTTCAATTTGAGCATCTCTAATTGGGAGTTTATATTTTATAAATTTTGAATAATTAATTTTATTTAAATCAAAATTTCTAAAGAGGTAAATATATTGTTCATCTAAATTCATATCATACCCAGATAAAGCAAGTAATTTATATTTCTCATTATAATCTCCTCCAGTAATCAATGATTCAACATTTAAAGATATAGTTGGTTCTAATTCATAATTCCCAGGTTTTTTTGAAAGAATATAAACTTCAGTAGATAAAGTTTTTCTGTTCTTAGAAAAAAGAGCTAATGAATCTTCAATAGATATTAAAGCCTCAGCATCAAATTCATTTAATTTTAAATAATCAAATGATTTTTGATTCTTATAATTAATTTTAATACTATCATATATGTTAAGTTTATTATCAATTATATATATAGTTAAATTTTTCCGAGTTCCATAATTGTTTCCTACATCAGCTATAAAATATTTTTCTCCGTCAAATGTAATATCTTCCCAATCTCTATTTAAAATAGAATAAAACCTTGTAAATTTCAATAATTCTCCTCTATCATTAAATTCATATAGTTTTGGATCATCCCCCGAATCATTATGAGTAATAAAATTATCACCAATATATTCTAAGCCAGATGTTTCTTTAATTTTTTTTGGTAATTCAATTTCTTCTAATTTAATTTGAGAAAAAATTAGAGAATAATTGAATAATATTATTATAAAAAAGTATTTAATAAAATTCATAAACTATTTTTGTTAAAAAATCGAATTTAATAATTTAAATTAAATAACATGAGTAGACATTTAAGCTATCGCTCTGGAAACCCTGTTTTAAACAAAAGCACCTTTTTATCAAGTCATGTTCAGTCTGAAAAAATGACAATTAATGGAACCGTTAATAAGACATTTATTAGTTTAATTTTATTAATCACTGCTGGTTATTATTGTTTCACCTCAATTAGCCCTTTTATCACTTTTGGAGGGGCAATTGGAGGTTTAATAGTTGCTATTATTACTATTTTTAAAAAAGAATGGGCTCCTATTACTGTGCCTATTTATGCATTATTAGAAGGATGTTTTTTAGGAGGTATCTCTTATATGTATAATACAATGTATGAAGGTATTGTGTCAAATGCCATTTTTCTAACTATTGGAATTCTACTTTCTTTATTATTTGCTTATAAATCTGGATGGATAAAACCAACTGAAAATTTTAAACTTGGAATTGCTGCAGCTACTGGAGGAATTCTTATTGTTTACTTAGTAAATATGGTAATGGGCTTTTTTGGAAGTCAAATGGGAATTATGGATATTAATAATTCATCCATGTTTAGTATTGGATTTAGTCTTTTTGTTGTTGGAATTGCCTCATTAAACCTTGTTTTAGATTTTGATTTTATTGAAGAAGGAGTAGAAAAAGGAGCCCCTAAATATATGGAATGGTATGGAGCTTTTGGTCTTCTTGTTACACTTATATGGTTATATCTAGAAATTTTAAGGTTACTGGCAAAATTAAACTCTAGAAGATAAAAAAAAGCCCTCCGATTAAGGAAAGCTTCTCATTAGTTGCAAAATCATTTTTAAAAAATGATTATAACAACACACAACATTTTAATAACGTTAAGAAAACAATTTTATTTTCTTAGTTTTTATTCAAGCAAATTTAAATAATTTTCAAACAACTCTTATAATATTATTATTAAAATAAAACTATTAATGTATAGCTTTATTTCCCCTTACTTTAGAGCTCATTCTAATAGCATCTTCTACATTATAAACAAATATTTTTCCATCTCCAACTTCCCCATCAGAACCATAATTTAGAATCGTATCAACACACTTTTCGAGATTTTCATCACTAACTACACAAATAATCATAATACGATTTTGTAGTGTAAGTGAATCTTTTGTTCCTCTATAAATTTTAGTATAACTTTTTTGTAAACCTGTGCCTTGAGCAGCAATTACAGTCATACATGGTATCTTAACATCTTTTAATCCTTGTTGTACACTTTTAAGTTTAGAAGGTCTTATTATAGCCTCAATTTTTTTCATAATTTTTATTTAAAATGTTAATTAATCATAAGTTGAATATGATGATATCCCAAAAGAAACAGAATCAATTCCGGCAATTTCTTCTTCTCTTGAAATCCTAACTCCAACTGTTTTCTTTAATATAGTCATAATAATAAAAGTAAAAATAAATGAAAAACTAGCAATAGTTAAAACTCCAATTATTTGAGTAATTAATTGCGAGGTTCCTCCTCCAAAAAAAAGTCCTCCCTCAGAAGCAAATAATCCTACAGCAATTGTGCCAAAAAGGCCATTAATTCCATGAACTGCAATTGCTCCTACAGGATCATCAATTTTTAATCTATCTATAAAGATTACAGCAATGTCTACTATAACTCCAGCAAGAAGGCCTATGATTATAGCTGATACAGGTCCAACAACATTACAACCTGCTGTAATGGCTACTAACCCTGCAAGAATACCATTAATTACCATTGTTATATCAATTTTTCCATAATTAAAATAAGTATAAATCATAGTTGACATACCTCCAGCTGCAGAAGCTAAAAAAGTATTAATAACAACTGATCCAATTAATTCCCAATTTCCTACTGCGCCAAGAGTTGATCCTGGGTTAAAACCAAACCATCCAAACCATAATATGAATCCGCCTATTGCAGCTAAAGGAAGATTGTGCCCAGGAATAGTATTTGCTTCTCCATTACTATTATATTTACCTAACCTAGGGCCTAAAACTATAGCTGCAGCCAATGCTGCAAAACCTCCCATAGCATGAACAGCAGCAGAACCTGCAAAATCATTAAACCCTCTTAAAGCAAGCCATCCATTTGGATTCCATACCCAATTTGCTACAACTGGATATAACAAAGAGCAAAAAAGAATCACCAAAATTGTGTAAGACCATAATTTCATTCTTTCAGCAAGCGCACCAGAAACAATTGAAATTGCGGCAATAGCAAAACCAAGTTGTATAAACCAAAATAAATTATTTGAAACAGTTAAATCTAAGCCTAAATCAGTTTGTGAAATTCCAAGATCAAAAGCAAACCATCCATTTGAAGCTCCATAAGCAATTCCAAAACCTACAACAAAAAAAGCAAGACCTCCAAAAATTATGTCGATAATTACTTTTGCAATAATACTCATTGCATTTTTTGATCTAATAAAACCAGCCTCAAGCAATGCAAAGCCAGCTTCCATAAAAAAAATAAGAGCAGCACAAAGAGCTACCCAAACTGTGTTAATTGCATAGACATGGTCTATTGCATTATCTAATAAATTTTCCATAAAATGTTTGTTTAGTAGGTTAAATAGAAATAATATTTATCTATTTAAAAAATGAATTAATATGTCATTTTTGATTTTTATTAAAATAGTATTTTTAACTTAATTATTTAGTGGTTTAATAAAATACCCTAACAAAAAATATCAAATCTTCATTTAAATATTGAAAAAAGAATTATAAATCACATAGCATCAACAACAGTTCTAAACCCAGCATGAATTGAACTTGTATCTGGAGTTGTTTTCATTCTCATAGAATTTCTATAACCAGAGCAATATGATTCATTACATAAAAAACTTCCTCCACGCATAACTTTTTTGGCAAGATAGGGTTCATTTGGATCATAACTAGTTTGAGGTCCTATTGGATTATCAGCTATTTTATTTTCAAAGAGTTTATAGTAATTATAATCATACCAATCTGAACACCATTCCCAAACATTTCCAGAAATATCATATAACCCATATCCATTAGGAGGAAATCTTTTAACTGGAGCTAAAAACTCAAAGTTGTCTTCCATAGAATTTTTATTCGGGAATGATCCATTCCAAGTATTTGCTTTTGATGAAATCATGCTTAGTGGAGAATTTCCCCAAGAATAAACAGAACGCTCAAGACCTCCTCTAGAAGCATATTCCCATTCTGCTTCAGTAGGAAGACGTTTGCCAGCCCATTTACAGTATTCTTGAGCATCATTCCAACTTATATGAACTACTGGAAAATCATCTTTTCCTTCAATTGAGCTATCAGGACCCCATGGGTTTTTCCAGTTTACACCTTTTGTAAATTTCCACCATTGTGAATAATCATTAAGTTCAACAGGAAATGAAGTATAATAAAACAAAAGAGATGAAGGAGCAAGTAAACTATCATGAGGTTTAGTAGTGCCTGGAGGTAAATCTTTTTTCATTTCATCCCAATCTACTTTTTTTTCAGCAGTTGTAATGTAACCTGTCTCATCAACAAATTCTTTAAATTCAGCATTGGTTACTTCACTTATATCCATCCAAAAAGAATTTATTTTGACTTTATGTTTTGGAAATTCATCTGCAAATCCATTCGAATTAAAAGCACCCATTTCAAAATTTCCAGAAGGAATTAGAACCATTCCGCTAACTAAAACAGAATCCTCAATTGATTCAACACTAGAGACTACTCTAGTTTTTTCTTTAATTTGAAATTTAGGAGACGAATTAGGTCTTTTAGTTTTTTCAGAACAATTAATTAAGGAATTAAATAAAAGTCCATAAAAAAATAGGGAAACAAATAAAAACAAGATTTTATTAAAGTTCATGAATTAAATAAATTAAAATTCTATTAATTTTCATCAGGTACAATTTTTTTTCAAAAGGTTCTATGTTTAAGCAAATCTTCAGGTGCTATAAGATTTTTTTTATGCAGATTTATTATATTATCAATTTGTTTTAATATTTCAGGGTTTTTTTCTGCTATATCATATTTTTCAGATGGATCAATATTTAAATTATAAAGCAAAGGTTTGTCTAAAATTATCTTTTTATTAATTCATGAGGGATAATTATAAGCACCTTGTGTTATAAAGTGAGCTTTATATTGTTTATATCG
>CAYUZY010000007.1:15467-32471 GCA_964448645.1 uncultured Flavobacteriaceae bacterium | reverse complement strand
ACTTCTAGAAAATTCATATGGGACATGCAAGCAGTTAAAATTGGGAATAATAAAGTTATGGCTGTTTCATTATATCCTAAAGAAGGTAATCCTTTATGGGAAGAATATTCTACAAAGGCGGTTGTTCAATCATTGATAACATATTCAAAATTTACTTTTGATTATCCTTACCCTAAAGCTGTTTCAGTTCATGCAAAAAATCAAGGAATGGAATATCCTATGATTTGTTGGAATTATGGAAGACCTGATGAAGATGGAAATTATTCCGATAGAACTAAATTTGGAATGATTAGTGTCATAATTCATGAAGTGGGCCATAATTATTTCCCTATGATTGTTAATTCAGATGAGAGACAATGGGGATGGATGGATGAAGGTTTAGATACTTTTGTTCAATATTTAACTGAACAAGAATTTGCTGAGTCTTATCCAGAAGTTTTAGGAACCATGGAAAAATATCCTTCAAGAAGAGGAGATCCAAAAAAAATCATACCCTACATGTCAGGAGATCAAAGTTTTATTTCACCAATAATGTCTAATCCTGAAAATGTATTTCAATTAGGGCCAAATGCATATGCTAAACCTGCTACTGCATTAAACATTTTAAGGGAAACTATTATGGGTAGGGATTTATTTGATTATGCTTTTAAAACTTATTCTAAAAGATGGATGTTTAAACATCCAACTCCTGAGGATTTTTTTAGGACAATGGAAGATGCTTCGGCTATTGATTTAGATTGGTTTTGGAGAGGATGGTTTTATACCACAGATGTTGTTGATATTGGAATTAACAGTTTTAAGAAATATTCTATTTCTACTAATCCTTCAAATAAGGTAAAAGAGTTGATAGAAGGTTATGGTATGAATTCTGAAGAAATGATACCATCAATATATATGGAAGAGGATAAAGATGATCAAACTATTAATAAATTAAGAGGTGATAGGTTGAAAGTGTTAGAAGACTATTTGAAAGAAAATAAGAGTGAATCTAAAATCCCTAAATATTTCTATGAAATAGGTTTTGAAAAACCAGGAGGAATAGTTATGCCTATAATTGTAAAATATAAATATGCAGATGGTACTTCAGAGATAGTTAAATATCCTGTTCAGTTATGGAGAAAAAATTTAGATCAAGTCTATAAGGTAATTACTTCTGACAAAGAAATAATTGAAGTTACTCTTGATCCTAATTTTGAAACCTCTGATATAAATATTAATAATAATAATTGGCCAAGAAAAGAAATAAAGTCAAAGTTTAAATTATTTAAAGAAAAAATAAAAGGATAAAATTTAATGCTTTATATATTTACATAAATTAATATGATGTTATTTATTAGCGGTGCAGAATTAGTTTTCGTTTTTTTTATTGTATTATTAGTTTTTGGCGCTGATAGAATACCATCTTTAGCAAGAACTTTGGCTAAGGGAATTACTCAAGTTAGACGAGCTACTAGGGATATTAAAAGTGAAATTCAAAATTCAGTAGATATTGAAGAGTCTACAAAATCTATAACCAAAGGTATTGAGGAAGAAGTTGGGAAGGTAAAAAAAGATTTTAATGATATAGAGGATTCTGTGAAAAGGGACCTCTAATTTATCTGGCTTATTGATAAACCATCTCTCAAAGGAACAATTAAATTTGTAATTCTCTTATCTTTTTTTAACATTGAGTTAAATTTTTTAAGCATTTCAGTTTCTTCATCTTGAGAGTTTTCTTCTTCTAAAACTTTCCCACTCCATAAAACATTATCAGAAATAATTAATCCACCTTTTTTCATTTTTTTTATTATCATTTCAAAATAATTAATATAATTTATTTTATCGGCATCAATAAATGCAAAATCGAAAGTGATATTAAGCTTTGGTAATATTTTAATGGCATTACCAGTGTATTGTTTAATATTTGATCTATAATTGCTTTTTTCGAAATATTTATTTTGTATATAATTAAGTTCTTCATTGTTATCAATAGTATGAATTATACCATTTGGTTGGAGTCCTTCAGCTATACAAAGGGCTGAATAACCTGTATATGTTCCAATTTCAATTACTGATTTAGGTTTTGTAATTTTTGATAAAAATCTTAAAAATCTTCCTTGAAAATTTCCACTTAGCATTCTTGGCTGAAGTATTTTTTGATTCGTTTCTCTCTCTAAATCATTTAATAAGTTTGAAGGCGGATCACTATTTTTTATAGAATATTCTAAAATTTTTTCATCTATAAAAATCATGATTAAGACTTTTTATCAATTCTTATAATAATAAACAATAATATGAAAACAATTAATAATAGAAGTCCAACAAAGATGTAGTGATTTTCTATTGTAGAACTTGAAAGAAAACCAGTGTTCAATTTTTTATTTATAAAAACTATAAATAGACCTAGAGGGACTAAAATTAAAATGAATTTGTTTTGACTAAATAATTTTTTCATGTTTAAAAATTGAAAGTCCAATATAAATAGATTTTAATAAAAAAAAGAATAGCTTCTGAAGTAAGAAGCTATCCTTATTTAAAATCTAAACAAACAAAAATAATAATATGTATAACGAATAGAATGTTTTGGGCAAAAGTAGTTTGTATTTATTATAATCAATTTATAATTATTATTTTTTTTTTATTTTTTTTAAGTTGAAAAAAAATATTTGTAAATTTTAAAGATTTATCAATTTAACATATTGTTTTTTTAATATTTATTAAAATTTGTTAAAATGTTAATCACATTTAAGCTGCTTATTTAAGGCATAGAACAAAAGTTTCCTAAACTTTAGATACAGGTTCGATTCCTGTAGGAGCTACAAGAAAATATTTATTTTTGCTATATTAAAGGGTCATTAACTCAGTTGGTTTAGAGTGTTACCTTGACAGGGTAGAAGTCACTGGTTCGAATCCAGTATGACCCACAATAGTTAACGAAGAATTAAACATCTTTCTAAATTCATAAACTGAATATAAATTGAATATTTATAGTATTTTAACATTGTTTTCTTCTTCATACTTATTAACTTTCTTAAATAGGTCAAGTTCTTTAGTATTTCTTATTACTTGAGTTTCTACAAACAACGGTAAGTCTTCATTTATATTATTGCTTTCGTGCTTTAGTCGTGGTATTAAATATTGAAGTGAAATTTAGGGGGTTTTTTTTGTAGCTTTAGAAATATGAATAAACTGAAGCTCTAGCATTATCAAGTATATTAATGAATTTAATCTCAACTGTAAATATATCATATAATTTAGGATATCATATAGCAATGCTTTCTTTGGGAATTGGTAGCATCCCAATGTGTTATGTTCTATATAAAAATAATATAGTAGCAAATTGGTTAGCGATATGGGGGATAATAGGATACTCATTACTTTCCTTAGGTTTTTTAATGGAATTATTTGGAAATGAATGGAGCATGTATTTACTAATAATAGGCGGATTATGGGAAATAACTTTTGCAGTTAGATTGATTGCAAGGGTCTAAGAAAGTTTGAAATGAGGACCGAGAGCCCCACGATTGATTTTAGTTGTATTTATACCATTGTGGAAAAACAAAAAGACTTAAAGCAAGACAAAAACATCCCAATGCATCAAAATATTCTCCATCTACAAGGTTTATAATTGAGGCAATAATAAGAACTGAGAATGCTGTAAACCCCAAAACCTTTGCTAGTTTATTTTTATCCATAACTTAAATCTACAAAAAAACCCCATTTAGAGGGCAAATCATGAAAACAGAAAAATCAAACTAGGTTAAAAGCCAGTTATATTAAAAGCTATGGGACATTCTTCGATAAATGTTAGTCTGACTTATTTGAGAGGATTAGAAATGGCTGAACTTAATCAAGAGGATATGCCGATGATTTATTAGAAAGGGACTAGCTCTCTTTTATCCAAGTAGGCATAAAATTTGATTTATGGTCAAGGCCAATAATCTTTTTATAGAGTTCGGGTCGTCTAGCATTTCTATATCTGTAACCTCCAGAAAGAGGAATTTTATCTTTTGAAATAGTTGATATTATAATATCGTTTTCAAATGATTTAATTTCTGACAAAACCTCACCATAAGGATCAATTATCAAAGAGTTACCATTTTTCAAATGATCTCCATCATAGCCAATAGGATTGGAAAAAGCATAATAAACACCATTATCATATGATCTTGCAGGTAACCAACGCATTAACCAGCCTCTTCCTTTTGGTCCATCAAACTCCTTTCTTAAGGATTTGGGGTCTTTTTTTCTGTTTTTCCAAAAAGCATTGTTAACATAATCTCTTCCAGGCATTGAAGATGGGGTACATCCGGTTACGTGAGGGGCAAAAATTAACTCTGCTCCTAGTAAAGTAGTTGCTCTAACATTCTCTATAATATTATTGTCATAGCAAATTAAAATTCCACATTTCCATCCAAGTAAATCAAATACAACATATTCATTTCCTGGAGAAATATATCTATTAATAAACGGGTGTAATTTGCGAAATTTAGCAATAACTTTTCCATTATTTACACATATGTAAGTGTTGAAAAATCTATTATTCTCTATTTCAAGTAATCCGGCTAGAATAGGGATTTCATATCTTTTAGAAATTTTAATTAATTCTCGAGTACTTTTACCATCAGGAATATTTTCAGCTAAACTCTTTATTTCAGGAAAATTTAGATTTTTCATGAAAGTATATGCTGTAATTGACATCTCGTGAAAACTAATTACGTCAGCTCCTTGTTGTTTTGCTTTTTTAGTTAATCTATCAATTATTGAAAGATTATATTTTTTATTACCATCCTTTGGCTCAAATTGGGCAACTGCTAATTTCATAATATAAATTTATTTAAATATTTAAAATTAATAGGCTATATACAATTATATCAGCTCTGGCTTCAAAAAAAAAGTAAATTTTATTTTTTGTATTTAAACTAAAGATAAAAAAACCCCCTAAAATTATTGTAAATTGCAGGTATGAAAGAATCTAAAACAGCAACAGGAGCAGGAATAGGTTTACTTGCTGGAGTTATAATTGGCAGTGTTACTGATAATGTTGGCTTATGGATTGCATTAGGTTTATGTTTTGGTGCTGGTATTGGAAATGTATTAGAAAAAAAAAGAAAAAATAATCAAACTAAACCATAGGCATAATAAAAAAACCCCCTAAAGTTAATTAGATTGAATTATATAATATGAATAAAATATTATTAAGGTTTCTTTATTATTTATTTCTTTTATTAGTTGGCTTTGCTATTTATTATTTTTTAAGAATGTTTTCTTAAGCTTTTTATTTAAAAAATATAAAAACGAAATGGTCTTTTGTATATTGCAATAGTGAAAGGCATGAATAAATACAAAAATCTTCTTGTAGTTTTAATTTTTATTATTACCGGCTGTAAAAGTAAACCTAAAACTGAAATTTCTAATGAAACTGATCCTAATGTTAGGTCTTTTGATTTTTTAGGAGAATGTATAAATGAAAATCCACTTTTAATGGCAAATCTTGCTGAAGATGAAGTAAATAAATTTTTAAATAAAGATGTTATTAGTTCTATTGGAGTGAAAGTAAATGATTCAATTTATTCTGTTAACACAACTTTAAAAGAAGCAAATGACTCTATAGTTTCTAAAAGATTTAATGTTATATTAAGACCGATATCTTGTAAATCATATAAATTGATTGGGATTAATGAAATAAGAGAGTAATTTACTTTTATGGAAAGCCATCAAGATTTTGATAAGTATATAAATTTTCATCTTAAAAATGGAGGAACGGGAAAAGTTTTTAAATTTAAATTTATAGAATATAGAGAGGGATTCTTAAAATTAGAAGCGCAGTTTCCTAAAGAAACATTAAATCCAGGAGGAAGTGTTCAAGGAGGACAAATGAATTCTTTATTAGACGATGTAACTAGCTTACTTTTGATATATGAATCAAAAGGAGCCATATACCCTAGTTCAATAAATCTTCATAGTCATCATCATAGACCTTTGTTTGAGGGGAAAGTTATAGCAAGTGCAGAAATTATTAAAAGAGGTAAAAACATTACAACAGTGAAGGGGGAATTGTATAGCTTAAATGGAAAATTAGCAGCCACATTAATGCATACAGTTTTTTTGATTAAAAGCGATTTTGATTTAAAATAAATTAATTGTTAAATTTATATATGACAAGAAAAATTTCTTTATTATTATTTCTTTATTTACTAATAGGATGTAGTTCTAAAGAATCTTCAGATAATTCAGATGAAATAAAAAAAGAAATAAATTCTGAAAGTGTTTCAGAAAACACTAGCAGTTCTGATAATACTAACACATCCAATAATACAAGTTCCTCAAATAACACTAATCAAGATTATCCAAATTTTATTGATGCAAAGAAAATGAGAATTTTTGCTAAAGAAGGAGTATCATCAGAGTTTCTTCAAAATGTGGGAAAAGCATATGAAGAAATGTTTAATGACGGGGCAAACATTGATGAAAGTATGCGCGCTCTATATTTAAGTACTACCGAAGAAAATTATGTATATCAAAGAGTTGGTCTAGATGGATCAGAAGTAAATTCAAGTTTTGAGCCAGGAGATCCGCCAGCGCCTTATAGTGATAATGCAACTGATTTTATTTGGGAAATGCAACAAGGAGGAGCAGATCAAATAGGAGAAGTTATTGAACATTTACTTCATACAGTAACTAATGTAATTTTATATCTTTCTTTTCCAGAACAGTGGGATTATAATAATCCGTCATCTCAGTTATCAATTGCTATGCAAGAATCCATTGATAAAGGAATTTATGATATTTCAGACTATGATGAATTACTTGATAATGACCCCGAGATATATAAAAAAATATTGACTCAAGAATATGCATATTGGTTGATTTTAGCAGAGTGGGATTATTATGTTACCGCTGGGAAAAAAGAGGAAGGAATTTCAGGAAATGGTGAATTTACTATTGGAACACCAGCGGAAATTTCGGAGACATTACCTTTAGGACACGATTTGTATAAAAATTTTGTGGAAAAAATATTAACTGAGCCGGATAAAGAGATTATAGTTTCTTTATTTCCATAAAAAAAGTAATTATGCAAAAAGATTGGAAAAATGAAAACGGAAAACTAATTAAACTTTTTAAGTTCAAAGATTTTAAAGAGGCTATTAAATTTATTAATGCAATTGGTGAAATTTCAGCATCTTTAAATCATCATCCAAAAATTATTAATGTATATAATAGTTTTGAAATCCAATTATGGACTCATGACCAAAATTCTATCACAGATTTAGATTATAATTTAGCAAGAAAAATAGATCAAATAAAAGAGTCTTTTAATTAATAAAAATTTGAAAAAAATTATAGCATTTGGAGCGAGTTCATCAATTAATTCAATAAACAAAAAACTAGCAATTTATGCAGCTAATCAAATATCTAATTCTAAAGTTATAGCTTTAGATCTAAACGATTTTGAAATGCCAATATATAGTGAAGATAGAGATAGAATTGATGGGATTCCTGATAAAGCATATGAATTTAAGGAGATTTTAAAAAAAGGAGATGGAATTATAATTTCTTTCGCGGAACATAATGGAGCATATACTTCTGCATTTAAAAATATATTTGATTGGATATCCAGAATCGAAAAAATAGTTTGGTATAATAAACCGATGTTTTTAATGTCAACATCTGATGGCCTTAGAGGGGCTAGATTGGTTTTAGATATAGCTCATAGAAGAATATCTAGAGGTAACCCTTTTAATATTCCAACATTTTCATTTCCAAATTTTCACGAAAATTTTGATGAAAAAAAAGGAATTATAAACTTGGAGTTAAAAGAAAGATTTTTTAAAGAATTATCACTTTTTGAAAGGAATTTATAAATGAAACAAGGAAATATAAAATATCATATCAAAAAGTTTTATGATGGAGAAAAAAAATTAGAAAAAGTTGTAGTTGAAATAAAAAATGGATTTATATCTCAAATAAGTAATAAGGGATATAAATCAAGCAAGGCATTTGATATTGTAGTACCAACATTTATTGATCTTCAGATTTATGGTTCTAATGGAAGACTCCTTTCAGAATATCCAGATTTAAAAACTTTAGAAATAATGGATATTTTTCACAAAAAAAATGGTACTTATTTTTTTCAACCTACAATAGCATCTCATACATATGAAGTAATTTATAAAAGTATAGAAGCCGTAAAACAATATATGAATCAATATCCTGAATCAGGCTGTATAGGCCTTCATATTGAAGGGCCATGGTTAAATCCTAATAAAAAAGGAGCTCACAGACTAGATTATATCCACAGCCCTTCAGAAAAAGAAATAAGAGGAATTATTGAAAAATCTGAGGGTTCAATTTCAATGATAACTATTGCTCCAGAAGTAGTTAAAAAAGAATTAATGGAACAATTAATTAATGAAGGTATAATTTTATCTGTAGGTCATTCAGAATGTGATTATAAACTGGCAAATAAATTATTTGGCAAAATTATTTTTACATCTACACATTTATTTAATGCGATGCCAAAGATACATCACAGAAAACCTAATCTTACTTCTGCGATTTTATTAAATGATAATGTTTATTCAAGTATTATAGCCGATGGATATCATGTAGATTTTGAGTTAATAAAAGTTGCGCATAAATTAAAAAAAGATAAACTTTTTTGTATTACGGATGCTGTTACAGAAACAAATAAAGGTCCTTATCAACATAAAAAAACAGGATCTTTTTATTCTAGGAATGGAGCACTTTCAGGATCCTGTATAACAATGCCTAAAACATTTAAAAATTTAATTGATAAAGTAGGATTATCTGTTCAGGAGTCAATTAATATGTGCTCAAATATTCCAGGAGAGGTTGTTAATAAAGTAAAAGACAGAACAAAATTAAAAATAGGTAAAGCCGCCAGATTTAATATTTTAGAGAATAATTTCAATCTAATTAGATCAGTTTATTAAATTAAAATTTAAAAAGGTATATTTAAATTTATAAACCATAAAACAAATAAAATGAAAAAAGTAATTTATTTATTAATGATAACCATGTTTTTCACGTCATGTAAACCAGAAAAAAGTAACATATTAAGTTTAAAGGATCTTAATGGCACAAAAAAAGAGGAGCTCAAGATTGAATGGCCTGATGATCCTCTTCCTATATATGAAGTGATTTTTCTAAAGCCAAAAAATGATGCTATACAAGCTTTTGTAAAGGGCGTTAAAGAGCATAATTCTAAATATCACAATAAAACTGAAGGAATCACCACCTATCTTAGAAATATAGTTTCAGGGAAAAAAGCGGGACAATATATTTGGGTAGAAGGGCCAATGAGTTTTGAATATGTTGATAATAAACAAGAAATTGAAGGTCATATGGAAGATTGGAATGAAAATATTATGCCTCATGTAGATGAGATGACAGATTCTAATTATTTACGTGTATTAACTCCTTTATCTTATAATAAAGACGGGAATAATTCACCTTCAAAAATTACTCGAGTTACTCAATATAAAATAAAAAAAGGATGGGGAAATGCTCAAAAAGTTTGGGATATTAATAACAAGTTGACACAAGTTGACAAGTCGAGTAACTATCCTTTATCTTATAGCCTGCTAAGGCCATTAACTAATAATGGCGAAGATATAGGCTATGTATTTGTTTCTAATCACGATAATTGGGCTTCATTTGACAATTCATTTAAAGATTATAATTATAATGAAGAAATAGATAAAGTTTATGGAAAAGAAGAAAGGATAAGGATGTGGAAAACATTAAGAGAATTACAAGACAATGAAGGAAGCTGGGTTTCACAATTGGTTGAGTAATTAATTATAGTATTATTTAATAAAGGGGCTTATTTAAGCCCCTTTTTTTTACTTAAAAATATATGAAAAATAATGATTTATATTTGCACTTTTAATAATAAAGAATTCAATAATTAAACGATTTATATTTATATTTTTTTGGGTTATATCATGTGTAGAACCCGTTACTCCTGAATTTGATTTTTTAGACGATTTAGTTTTGATCAATGGGATAGCTTCTTCTATAGAAGGGGGTTCATATGTAACTGTTAATATAAGCTCTAATGAAGAGGGGTATTATACAACATTTTTTTTGCCAGGATGTGAGGTTAAGTTTATTAGTGATAATGAAATTATTGATTTAATGGAAGGTTTTGACAGGTATTATGTTCCAAATGATTTTAAAGTAAATAAAGGAGAAACGTGGGAATTAAAAATAGTTTTACCTAATGGCAAAGAATATAGATCAACTCCAGAAACTTTGATTGATGAGGTTTCAATTTCTGACATTGACTCAAAGTATGATTTGGAGTTATTTTATGATGAACCTGAGAAACGATTTGCGCCTGGTCATAGAATATTAATTTCTTTTCAGGAACCCGCAGATCAGGAAAATTATTATTATTATGAATACAGAGCATATGAAACAGAAGCTTATTGCGTTCTTTGTGAAACGGGAGTTTTAAGAAATGGAGAATGTATTTCAACAGCAGGAATTCGTTGGGCAAGACCTTATTATACATATTATTGTGATTCACCTTGCTGGAAAATTAGAGTTAATGAAAAGATTCAAATTTTTGATGACGAATTTACTAACGGAAAATTTATAGAAAATCTTGAAGTAGCAGAAGTCCCTTTGTATTCAAAAAGGAATATACTAGTCGAATTACAGCAATACAGTATATCTTATGACGCCTATAAATATTATAAATCAATTAAAGATTTAATTGAAAATAATGGAGGGTTAAACGCACCTTTGCCTTCAGTTTTGATTGGAAACTTGTATAATATAAAAGATAAAGATGAAATAGTTTTAGGAAGATTTACAGTAGCTTCAGGGTCATTTAAATCAATCTATATCTCTCGCGAAAAATTAACAGGGAGTGAAGTTCGAGGACCAAGAGCTCCTAGAATTGAAAAATTTGGAGACAGGGTTCCTCAACCTCTTACAATCTTTGATTACCCAATATTGGCTCCTTGTGAAGAAGGAGCTTATAGAACAAGTATTAAACCTTTGAATTGGCCAGATAATGAATAAAAGCTTTTTTTCTTTTTTTCTTTTCACTTTATTAATATCGTTTATTTCTATAGCTCAAGAATATGAATTAAAACTACTAGTGTTGGACTCTGAAAATGATAAGCCTTTAGAAAGTGTAAACATTTTATTGGATACTTCAAAAGGAGGAGGAATTACAAATTCAAAAGGAGTTTTTAAAATTAAACTTCCATCTCGTGATTATAAACTATCTCTTGAATATTTGGGTTATGCCAATGAAGAGTTAGTTATTAGCTTAAACAAAAACATAAGTTTGGTTGTAAAAATGGAAGTTTTTGAGGAAAAACTATCTGAAATAATTGTTAGGGCAAAAAATTTAAATCAAAATGTTGAAACACCTCAAATGGGAGTTTTTAATATTACTTCAGAGGAACTTGTTAAAATACCTTCTGCTTTTGGTGAGTTTGATGTTCTCAAAAGCATGACATTAATGGCTGGAGTTAATAACGCTGGAGATGTAAGTAATGGGATTTCTGTTAGAGGAGGTTCTTTAGATCAAAATTTAATGTTATATGAATCTGCTCCAGTTTTTAATCCTACACATCTTTTTGGTTTATTATCAGTTTTTACCCCTGATATAATATCAAAACTAGATATGTATCAAGCAAATATTCCATCAAAATATGGAGGAAGAATTTCTTCTGTCATGGACATTAAGGTTAAAAACCCTTATTCAGAGAAATTAGAGCTTAATGGAGGGATTGGTCTTTTATCAAGCAGATTAAAAATAACAACTCCAATTTTAAAAGATAAATTATTGATGTCGGCCGCAATTAGAGGAGGTTTTACAGACTTCTTGTTTCCAATATTTGTTAAAAGATTAAAAAACACAAAAGCTAATTTTTATGATGGAACAATGAAATTATTATATATAATTAATGATAATAATCAAGTTTCATATAATCATTTTTCATCCAATGATTTCTACCAATTAGATTTAATATCAAATGTTGAAAAGATTAATTCTGAATTTAATCAATACGATTTTAGCACTTCAAATCATACATTTAAATGGTTGCATAATTTTAAAAAGAATACAACACTTAAAACTCTTTATGTAAACAGTACATATTTGCCTAAGAATTTATTTCCTGAATTTGATTCAAGCAATGTAATTGTTTTTAAATCTAAAGTTAATTATTCAAGTTTTCAATCGGAATATACAGATAGTAGAGGAGAGAAGTTTAATTATTCTTTTGGAATACAAACAAAGAAATATGATATTTCTCCTGGGTCTTTATCTCCAGGAAAGGGTAATTCAGTTACACCTGTTGATTTAGAAAAGGAAAGTAGCTTGGATTTTTCTAGTTATTTTAACCTTAATTGGAACCCTTCAAATAGTTTATCTTTTTCTTTAGGTTTAAGACATACATTATTTAATTTTTTAGGCCCTTACACAGTTGCAGAGTATAATGATGAAGGAGAACAAATTAATTTTCTTTCTTACAACAAAAATGAATCTATAGTATCCTATCAAAATTTTGAACCTAGAATAGGCTCTCGAATTCAGTTAAGCGAAAACAGTTCTTTAAAGTTTAGTTATGCTAAAATAAATCAATACATTCAAAATATTTATAACACAGTAACTCCATTACCTACTTCAAGATGGAAAACTTCGGATATTTATATTAAGCCTCAAGTAAGTGACACTTTTGGATTTGGTTTGTTTAGAAATTTTGATTCTGTGGGAATTGAATTTTCGGCAGAAGGTTATTATAGAGATATTCAAAACACACTAACATATAAACCGGGCGCTGATTTTTTTCTTTCTGAATTTGTTGAAAAAGATGTGATTCAAGGAGATGGAAGAGCATACGGAATTGAGTTTAGTTTAAAAAAACCGGAAGGAAAGTTTAATGGTTTTTTAAATTATACTTGGGCTAGAAGTTTATTAAAGACAAATGAAGCAAATATTAAAGAAAGAATAAATAATAATGAGTGGTACGTTTCAGATTTTGATCGACCTCATACTTTTAATGCAACTATAACTTATGAAAGTGATTTGTATAATGAATTCAGTTTTAATTTTACCGCACAGTCTGGAAGGCCATATACTATTGCAAATACTGTTTTTGAAATATCTAATATAGGAGTCCCAATTTATCTTGAAAGAAATAATTCTAGATTTCCGACATATCAAAGATTAGATTTTTCATGGAAAATTTCATATAGTAGAGATCCAAAGAATCGCTTTAAAAAAGATTGGATTTTCACCGTTTATAATGTTTTAGGCCGAAAAAACCCTTTTAATATTTATTATACGAAAAGGGATGGAACTTCAAATGATGGTCTTATTTTTGGTAGTAGTCCTTTAGCCTCTTATACACTTTCAGTAATTAATACTCCAATTATTTCATTAACATATAATTTTAGGTTTAAATAAAAAAAATTAAATTTAGGTAGGGTTTTAGATTTAAGCTTCGGTATATAGATAAAGCACAAAGGCTTATAACCATAAAATTTAAAATTATGAAACAGATAAAATTATTAATAAAAATATTTTTTAGCATTTTTTTAATTACAGGATTTGTTGCCTGTAATATTAATGAAGAGGGATTTGAAGATTCTAAATTAAATTCCTTTTTAGAGGGAGACGATGAATTAATTTCTGCCATTTCTAAGTCAAAAAGCAAACAGTCTATTAATATTGATCAGCTTCCTTTATCTGCCAAAACAACTATAGATACAGATTATTCATCTATGAGTTCAGAAAACTCTTATGAAGCTCCTAAATTAGGTTATGAAGTAAACATGAGAGGTGTTTTACCTACTAATCTTGGTGAAAAGGAGGATGTCTTTTTTTCAAAAAACGGAAGAAAATTAATTTCAAAAAAGAGTTTTAAAGATGATGATAAAAGGGATAAAGAGGGTTATGAAGGAGAAAAAAAGGGAAAAAGACCTCATCCTTTTAGGTTTGTTTTTCCGGTAAGTTTTACGATGCCAGATGGGACTTCAGTTACCGCAAATAATAAAGAAGATATAAAAAGTTCTTTAAAATCATGGTATGATGCTAATCCAGATTCAAAGGAAAAGCCAGAGCTTGTATTTCCTTTAGATGTGATTATAAAATCTAAAGATGAAGAAGAGACTCTTACTATATCTAGTAAGGAAGAAATGGAGGAGCTTAGAAAGAAATTTAAAAGAAAAAGATCAAAACCTTTTGAATTAGTTTTTCCAATAAGTTTTACTATGCCTGATGAAACAATAATTTCAGGAGAAGATCATAAAGAGATAAAAGGATTAATTAAAGATTGGTATGATGCTAATCCAGATTCAAAGGAAAAGCCAGAGCTTGTATTTCCAGTAGATGTGATTATAAAATCTAAAGATGGAGAAGAGACTCTTACTATATCTAGTAAGGAAGAAATGCAGGAGCTTAGAAAGAAATTTAAAAGAGAAAAACCTAAAAATAGGGGTCCAAGAAAGCCTAAGCGACCAAGGACTAAAGATTAAAAAAAAACTAATTAAAATGTCATTTTTTAAAATTTTAATTGAAGAAACTAACTCCTTACGTAAATTTACGTAAGGAGTTGTTTTAATTAAATAATTTGAATTGACAGCAGAAGAATTTAAAAACTTGTATAACCATTATTTTGAATCGATTAGAAATTATGTTTTTTATCGATCAGGAAATAAAGATTTAGCAAGTGATATATCTCAAGAAACTTTTATAAAAGTTTGGAAAAAGAGATCTGAAATAAATAAGGAAAATATTAAAGCATTGCTTTATAAGATTTCAAGAGATGAATTTGTAAGTTGGATTAGAAAAGAAAAGTTAAATAAACAATATGTTCAGCAATTATCAAAATTTGAAACAGAAGATAATAATGATGATGAAAACAAGAAAACAAGAAAATTAAAATTTGAAAAGCTATTAAAAAAAATGTCTGAAAAACAAAGGGTTGTACTTTTAATGAGTAAAAGAGAAGGATTAACAAATAAAGAAATTTCTAACTATCTTGAAATAAGTTTGAAAGCAGTTGAAAAAAGGATGACACAGGCACTCAAGTTTTTAAAAGAAAATATTAATGAGTAAAAAAGAAAATTTGGAAAATAAAGAAATAGATTCTCTAATTAAAGGTCTTAACATTTCATATTCTAAATCAAAAGAAGAGATTTGGGAAGAAGTTAATAGTAAGCTTAATATAGAATCTAAGCCAAAAACAAATCAAGAGTCAAATAATATTTTTCAATTAAACTGGAAGTTTTCAATGGCTGCTTCTATTTTAGTAATTATTGGAGTTTCTTGGTTTTTTAATAATCAACAAAACATTATAGGTAATAAGCAATTAGATGATTTTGATTCTATTAACATTGAAAATTCCAGTATAGTTGAAACTCTTTTTATAGAAGAAAGTCAGGTAGATGAGTATTTAAGTTTGTATGTAATTAATGAAGTTATAGATGAATAAAATTAATTCTTTTATTGTATCATTTGTTTTAACTAGTTTTTTCTGGTCTTTCAGTTTTGTTTATTCTCAAGTGCCACCACCAAGGGAAATAAATGAATTTTTAAATTTAAAAACCCTTACAGAAGAACAAAAACAAATTTTAATTGATGAAAGACAAAAAATAAATAAATCTAGAATTGATTTTAGAAATAGTTTAACCAAGGAACAAAAAGCAATTTTAACAAATTCTAAACTTAGCAAAGAGCAAAGAAGATCAAGATTAGTCGCCTCTTTTTCGAAAAATCAAAAAAATCTAATTAGAGAGAGTGAGAAAAGAGTAAAAAGCATGGCTTCAAAGATTCGCCCGACTCTTACTGATAAGCAAAAGAAGGAAATTAGAGGAATTAAAATGAAAAACAATAGATTTAAAACGGGAGATTCCAGGGGTACAAGATTTAACAAAGACAAAATTAAGGATAGAAAAAAACCTCCATTTAAACCTAAAAAACCTTTTGACCCAAAAAGAAAGATTGATTAATATTAAATGTATTTTTGAAGTGTGAAAGCTTTGAAATTAATTAATTTAACATTCTTTTTTTTAATTTTCCCCGCAATTTATTCTCAACAAAAAACTGAAGTCGAAGAGATTGATTTATTAATAGAAGAACTTTTTTTTTCTCAGCAAGAGTTAGGAGAATTATTAAATGAAAATAAAATTAGTTTAATTTACTCTTCAATTAATTATAATAGTAATACTTTTTATTCTGGAAGGAGTATAGGTGTAAATCAATTTAATTTGTCCCCTCAAATTTCATATTTAAACTCTAATGGTTTAACCATAAGCTTATCGGGAATCTATTTAGATCAGTTTGACCCAGCATGGGATTTAACAACTATTTCAATAGGATACTCTAAATGGATTAATAAAAAAAACACTCTTTCTTTAAACACAAGTTTTAGTAATTATTTTTATTCATATGATCAAAATGATATTTACTCAAGAAGCGTTTCCTTAGGAATGAGTTATCAATCTTTTAATGATAAGCTATTTTTAAACACCTCTGCAGGAATTTTTTTTGATGGAAGTAATTTGTTTCAAATAGCATCGAATTTTTATTATTCTTTTAATTTAATAAAGAAAAGAGAGAGGGGAATAAAACAAAATAAAAGATCTCCAGTTTGGAAGGTAAATGTTAATGGTAAACAAAATACAAGAAGAATTTTAAACGATAAATTGACTCTTGATTTTAACCCTATGGTTTCTTTTTATTTTAATTCAGAAACAATTGATACAGAATATAGCCCATCATTTTTTATTAATCAGAATATCAGTGCGGATCAAAATTATTTTGGTTTAATAAATACTCAAATTAAATTGCCAATTGAATTGAATTTAAATAATATTGATTTAGAATTTTCATATTATATTAACATTCCTGCGCCAATAGGAGATGAAAATAATCTTCCTAATACTAGCTTTTTTGGAATTTCTATAGGATATTTATTTGATTTATAAATTTATTTAACTTTTTATGAAACATTACCTATTCTTTGTTTT
>CAYUZY010000007.1:0-15457 GCA_964448645.1 uncultured Flavobacteriaceae bacterium | reverse complement strand
AAATTTGATTTGTTATTAAAGTTTTTTGCATCGATCAATCTCAAATTTTTTTTCAATCAGAAGTAAATAAAATTCAACAGAGGTATAAGAATCATATTAATAACAATACAAGCCATGTTGTTTTTACAGGCAGTTCAAGTATTCGCATGTGGAAAGATTTGCCTGTATTATTTGAAAATCCTAAAATTTTAAACACGGGGTTTGGAGGTTCTAAAGCCTCAGATCTTTTATATTATATAAATGAATTAGTCCTAGATTTTAATCCATCTAAAGTTATAATTTATGAAGGAGATAATGATATTTCATCAGGGCATAAGATTAATTTTATTATAAAAAACATTAAAAAAATTATTAAAAAAATTAAAGAGATAAATAAAAATGCTCAAATAATATTAATTTCTGCTAAACCTAGTATTATGAGATGGGATCTAAGAAAAAAATACATACAATTAAACAAAAAATATAAAAATTTGGCATTAAAAAATAAAAACATCCATTTTGCTGATACTTGGTCTGCAATGACAGATTCTGGCAAACTTAAAACAGACATTTTTATTGAAGACGGTTTACATTTAAATGAAAAAGGATACAAAATATGGGAAAAGGTATTGCGGCCAATTTTAAAAAAACGGATTAACTAAACCATTCTACCTTTTCTTTAATACTTGTTCTTTGAGTTGGGTTTATATCATTATGTTTATAATGCCCCATATAAAAGAATCCCATGCATCTTTCATTAGATTTTAGTTTTAAAAACCTATTAATTTTATCTATATAACTAGGCGAGCTCCAATAGCATCCAATATCATTTGAAGCACAGGTTAACCAAATATTTTTAGCAGCAATTTCTTCCCATTCGGGTATAATTTTATTAGAACTTCTTTTCATGCAAATACAAATTATATAATCTGATTTTTCACATTTTTCAATTATTTTTTCCATTCTAGATTTTATAATTGTTTTACCCTTAACTTCCTTTTTATATAGAGAAACCATTTCTTTACTAAGTTTGTTTTTTGAAACGCTACTATATATTTTAAATAACCAGGGTTGTGTTAGTTTATGACTAGGGGCATAATTTGCATTTTCTAAAGCGTTTTCTATTAATTTTTTAGAAATTTTTTTACCTGTATACATATTAGGATATATAGCTCTTCGTATTTTTATTATTTGATCTAACCCTTTTTCCATTATAAATTAAATTTTTCTCAATATAAATACATATGTGTTATTAAATAAAATATTTTTGTTAAATATTTTTTGTGGTTTATATGTATATCAAACTTAATAGACTTATTTTTTTAATTGTTTTATTTGCTTTTATATTTTCATGTAATAAAAAAGAAGAGTGTATTATAATAGAGGATAAATATGAATCTAACGGAACCTATTATTTTTATTTTCTAAATAGTCAAATTAATCAACCATTTTCTAATAATAATTCTTCATTAGATGTCGATCCACTTGGAACTGGAAAAGTTTCTAAAGAGGAATTCGATAATTATAATGTTGGAGACAAATATTGCTATTAATTGCATATAAATAAAACTTATAATACTCTTATTAAATTATAAATTTACTCAATAACAATACTCTATTTTCACTTCATCGCCACTTTTTTAACAAAACACATACTTAAAAACTACTGCAAAAACACATTTATTAACAATTGTTAATTAAGTCTGGTCATTAATTGTTAATAACCTAAAAAAATAAAAAAAAACTTCATATAGTTTTACTAGTTAAGAGTAGTACAATTTGTAAAAAATTGGAGATTATATATAAGAATATATGTATGTAAAAATAAATTTAAACATAATATTATGAGTAAAAATCAAGAATTTTTTGAGGAAAAGTTCAACTTAACCTATCCTGAATTTACAAGATCAATTTTATGTAAGCATCCACAATTAACTTCTTTAGAATTGAAGTTATGTGCTTATTTAAAATTCAACTTGAATTCAAATGAGATTTGTGAATTAACTAATCAAAAAATCAGAACCGTAGAAAATAGAAGATATAGATTAAGAAAAAAATTATGCCTTGACAGACAACAAAATTTAACAAGCTATTTAATAACAGTTTAAAAAAGAGTATAAAATTATTTTGAATCAGTTAAAAAAATTAGCATATAATTCCTTTTTTGGAGTAAGCTTCCTTTTACTCTTTAGCATTTCTAACCTTTATTCCCAACAACCCGAAATTGAAGTTACAATCTTTACAGACGTTATAGATACTGATGGTAATGGAGTTATTAGTTCTGGGGATGTAGCTAATTTTACAATAAAAGCCAAAAACACAGGAAATATTGCTTTAACTGGAATTACTCTTACCACATCATTTACAGGAGTAAATAATTCCGCAGCTACTTTAAGTTCTGCCGTTTCTTATACTGGTTCTTCAGGAGGTTCTCCACAAGGTTCATTATCTATAGCCTCAGGAGGAGAAATAGCAACTTATGTTGCTGCTTATACATTTAATTCTGCAGGAATTAATGCAGGAGGTGTAAAATTAAGTATAGCAGCATTAGCAAGTTCAGCACCTGAAACTAATAATGTCTCTGATACTAGTGATGACGCAAATGATACTGATGGAGATGCAACTAGTGATCCAAATATAATAATAGCTGGAGCAGATTTAAACTCTATTTTGGGTGAAAAACAATTTTCATCCTGGGTTGATAAAGATGGTGATGGAATGATGACTGTTGGAGATGAAATTCTTTATAATATAACGGTTTGTAATAATGGATATCAAAATGTTAAAAATGTAGTTTTAGACGATGGACTTACAGACAGTAATTCAAGACCTTTAGCATATACTGCCCCTTTTACTCCACCAGGAGCAATTTTTCAATCTTCTAATCAAGGTGGTCTTGTAGACGCAGGTGCTGGAAATGGAACAACAACAGGAACCTTAAATGTTGGTGAATGTGCTACATATCAAGGTAAGTATACTTTAGATCAAGCCGCTATTGACTCGGGTCAATTAAACAATTGTCTAGATATTGATGCTAGAGTAATATCCACTAATGTTTTAATTACTGATAGAGCTGATGATCCAAGTACTGGAGATCCTAATGACTGTGCTGAAACCACTATTACTCAGTCTCCAACAATTGAAGTAACAAAAATAGCGACAGTTAATGATGTTAATGGAAATTCTAAAAATGATATTAATGATATAATTAATTATTCTATTACTATTGAAAATAAGGGAAATGTATCAGTAAGTTCTTTGACATTTAATGACACTTTAAAAGATGGAAACGGCAATACGCTTACATTGACCTCTGGTCCAACATATGTTTCTGGAACATCTGGATCTAATTCTTCAACTCTTCTGGTTGATGGAATTGTTACTTATGCTGCGACTTTTCAAATTTCATCTGGAGCCGCTAACTCAGGAATGGTTTCAAATTCATTGGTTGTTATTGGAAGTACTCAAGTTGCTAATAATAGTGTATCTGATACTAGTGATGATGGATTAGACGGGGATTCTAATACAGTAGATGATCCAACAGAAACAACTGTTGAAATAAGTAAGAGTTTAGAAGCTACCAAAATAGCTACTTTTCTGGATATTGGTTCAGGAAATACTGGGGAAAGAGGGGTTGGAGACAAAATTGTGTATACCATTACAGTTAAAAATACAGGCCAAATAGCACTTAGTAATATTACGGTAAGTGATACACTTCAAAATGGTGCTGGAACACAACTTAGTTATGATTCTGCTATGACAGGAGGATCAGGAAGTCCTTTAAATCCGGGAGCATCCTATACTTACACAGCTTCATATACGATTACTGGAGCAGATGTAAGTACTGGTTTAATTTCAAATTCTGTTGTTGTTTTTGGAAGTTCTCCAGGACAGACCGGCGATGTTTCAGATACTAGTGATGACGGAATAGATAATGATGGAGATTTAGTTGGTGACCCTACAATAACTACATTAACAGTAAACCCGGCAATTGAAGCCGTAAAAACAGGAGTACTTATTGATACATCTGGAGATGGATTACCTGGTGTTGGAGATAAGGCCATTTTTACAATTCTTATTACAAATACAGGAAATATTACTTTAAATAATATTTCTATAGTAGATAATTTAACACGAGGAAATAATGTGGCTATTTCTCTTGATGCTTCACCGACTTTTATTAGTGCAAGTTCAGGATCTAATTCGTCGACTCTTTTGGCTGGAGAGGTAGCTACTTGGACGGCTACATATACTGCTGATGCTGCTGCTGTAGCGACTAATCTGGTTAAAAATCAAGTTACTGTTACGGCTAATGATATTACTCCTTCACAAACCCAGGTCACAGATGTTAGTGATGATGGAAATGATTTAGATGGAGATTTAATTAGTGATAAAACCGAAGTGAAACTTGTTAATGATGGGAAACTTAAAGTAACAAAAACGGCCTCTATTACTCAATCAAACCCTAGCAAGATAACCCTTGGAGATGTTGTAGTATATACAATTACTGTTGAAAATACCGGAAATGTTAGCCTTACAAATTTAACTTTCGTTGATGCATTTACAGGTATAGGAGGACAATTATTAAGTTTAAATGGAACTCCAGCATTTGTTAGTAATTCAATGGGGACAGCACAAGGAGGACTCTTAATTGGTGAAGTTTCTACTTATACAGCATCATTTACAGTTAATCAGGCAGCTGTAGATTATGGAGGATTTAATAATAGTTTTGTAGCTTATGCAAAAGATCCTGCCAATACCACTATTAGTGATCAGAGTGACGAAGGAGATGATTCAAATGGACAAAATAATCCAACTCGAACTGTAATCCCACCTACCCCTTCACTTGAAGTTGTAAAAATATCGATTTATAATGATAACGGAAATGGACTAAGGGATGTAGGAGATACAGTAAGCTATACTATAACTGTAAAAAATACCGGTAATGTGACCCTTGGTGGCTCAGGAGCGAATCAGTTTGCTCTTGCAGATACTTTTTCAACAATAGCTGGAACAACAACACCATCACTTACTGGACCTACTTTTCAAAGTGCAGATGCAGGATCAAATTATGGGACATTAAAACCTGGAGAAACAGCTACTTTCATTGCTAATTTTACAATCACTCAAGCTGTTGTTAATGCTGGAGGTTTGAGTAATTCAGTTTCTGTTACAGCACAAGCTCCAAATGGAGCTATGATCAATGATGTGAGTGATGACGGATTAGATAATGATGGAGAACTTGATGAGGATCCTACACAGGATGTAATAGCTAGTTTACCTCAAATAACTATAACAAAAACAGCAAGTTTAACAAATAATGGAGGGGCTGAAATTGGAGTAGGAGATTTAATAACTTATTCTATTACGGTAACTAACACTGGAAATGTCGATTTGGCTTCAGTTACTCTTGCAGATGAACTTAAAGGGCTCAATGGATCGGTCCTTGCTTTAACCGGTTCATTAACTTTTCAGTCTGCAACTCAAGGATCTCTTGATGGAACCTTACTTGTTGGTGAAACTGCACTTTATACTGCAAGTTTCTTAATTAATCAAGCGGCAGTTGATGCAGGAGGTGTTTCAAATACAGCAACTGTTAGCGCTTCTGTTGGAGCTACAACAGTTACTGCTACAACTGCAGATGTAATAACTAATATAGCTCGAAGTCCGTCTATTGACGTTACTAAAACAGCTTCAGTTACCGATGTGGATGGAGATGGAGAAAATTCCGTTGGAGATATTATTGTCTATACTATCACTATCTCAAATACAGGAAACATCACTTTAACTAATTTTAGTATTGTTGATACATTAAAAGCAGTACAAACAAGTGAGACACTTTCTTTAAATGCAAGTCCTACCTCATCTGACCCTGCAAACTTATCCCCTGGAGGAACTAAAGTATTTACAGCAAGTTTTACTCTTACTCAAAATGCAGTAGACAAAGGTGGAGTGGCAAATTCAGCTTTTGTAAGTGCAAATAATACAGATGCCAATTTATTTGTTAATGATACTTCTGATAATGGGGATGATTCAGATGGAAATACTATAGATGATACAACAAACACTTTAATTTCTGCTGACCCTAAGCTTGAAGTTGTTAAAACAGTCGTTAATAATGATGTTGACGGAGATGGATTAATTTCTGCAGGAGATATTTTAACTTATACTATTGTTGTTTCAAATACAGGAAATATAACTCTTCAAGCTATTTATTTAACAGAAATCATTACTGACTTACAAGGAAATGCGAGGTCGTTAAATTCATCACTTACATGGACCGGAAATTCTGGAGCTTCAGCATATAGAACTTTAGTTTCTGGAGAAGCTTCAACTCATACGGGATCTTATACTGTGATTTCTGCAGATGAAGTATCTAAAGGGATAATGAATCAGGTTATTGCCAAGAGTTATTGGTATCCTCCCCCCAGTTTTAATGCAACTCTGAGAGTTTCAGATACAAGCGATGATGGAGATGATACCGATGGAAATACAACAGATGATAAAACAATTTCTTATACTGGAGTCCTTCCAGCTTTTGAAGTTACTAAAACGGTTACTGCTACAGATACTAACGGGAATGGTGTTTTATATGATGCTGGAGATTTAATTACATTCACTATAGTTGTTTCCAATACGTCTTCTGATGTTATAAATAATCTTAGTTACGTAGATACTTTTACTAGTGCAAAAAACAGAGCTCTTTCTTTAACCACAACTCCAACTTGGGTTTCAGGAACTAGTGGATCTACATCAAAAACTCTTACAGTTGGAGGCATCTCAACATTTCTAGCCACATATTCTGTGACCTCTCCAACCATTGAAACGGGAGGGGTATATAACACAATTACATTTACGGGATCTTCAGCAAGAAATCCTGTACCTGGAGAAAGAGATGTAGAAGATGTCAGTGATGACGGGATAGATAATGACGGAAATACTTCAGACGATAAAACCTTCTTTTTACTTGGTGTGGATACTGATGGAGATGGAGTGCCGGACAAAACAGATGTGGATGATGATAATGACGGAATTATGGACCGAGAAGAGGCTTGTCTGACTTATTTACTAGATGGAAACTCCTTTGAATCATATTGGAAACCAGGTCAGCCCGTAAACTCTTCAGAGAATAAAAATTCATCTTTGACAAGTACAGCAACTATAGTTGCCCCACCCTGGAGGTCTGTGAATGGAGATGGTGAGATATGGGATTCTGCCAATGTAAATAGTACTCAATGGGATCCTCATCAAGGAACTTATTTTATTGAATTACTTCAGAATGGAGTAGGATATAATGATTTATCATATTGGAATGAAACTACTATAGGTTCAGGAACTTTTGATAGAATCTTTGTTGAGCAAGATGTTTATCCAAGTTCAACTTACAGTATTACTTTTTATCACAAAGATGGAGGACGTCAAACTCCTACTCATGCTGACGGGGGATCTACAGTTCTCCAGGTTCAATCCATGGATACTGATTATCAAGTTATTCAAGTTACTGAAACTCCAACAAATTGGACTCAGCAGACATTTACCTTCACAACAGATGCTGAAACGACGAGTGTAGCCATTTTATTTTCTGCTCGTGGTTTTAATTCAAATACAAATGCTGGAATTAATGTTTCAATTCAGTTGGATTCTATATTAATGGGACCAACCACGCCATGTATACCTGATATTGATGGAGATGGTGTTCCCAATGGATTGGATTTGGATGCAGATAATGATGGAATTTTTGATATTGTTGAATCGGGTAATGAGGCTTTAGACACAAACAATAGTGGTCGAGTAGATTTTAACGATAGTGGTTTTGTAGACGCAGACCTTAACGGGGCAGATGATAGAGCAGAGGCCAATACACTTAAAGATTCAGATAATGATGGAGTTATTGATGCTTTTGAATTAGATTCTGATGGGGATGGTTGTAAGGATGTAATTGAAGCTGGATATACAGATAATAATAATGATGGACTTTTAGGAAATGTTTCAGTAACTCAAAATGCTAGCGGAACTGTTACAAGTGGTGTGGATGGATATACTCTTCCGATTTCAGAATCTCCATCCTCGACTTTAGATTACAGAAATTCTGGCTGGGATGTTAAATGTTATAACCCGCAGATTAATGTTGAAAAAACTGCGGTGGTTTCAGATGTTAATAATAGTAGCACAACAGATCTTGGTGATATTATTACTTATACTATTACAGTTTCAAATACAGGATTAACCTCTGTAACATTATCAGACTATGATACTCTTTCAGCAGAAGAAGGAACTTTTATAGCAACCCTTACCCTTGATTTTACTTCAACAGGATCTACAACTACCCTGACGCCAACACAAAACTTTTTTAAATACAGTTCTAGAATTGATGATTCAGCTAATGGTTGGAGTGAAAATTATGGTAGTTGGGGAGATGGATACCCTAATAATCAAAATTGGTGGCCTGGAAATGTTAATTATTATTTTAACTCAGGGTCAGGGGAAAACGCATCCACTGTTGGAATGGTAGATGGCTATAATAATACGGGAGGTAATACTGGAGATGATGTTTCCCATAATAATAATTATTCAGAAACATCAAGAATTAAAGTTCGCGGTAATAGCGGAAATTTTTTAAAATACTTTATCTGGCAACAATTCAGTTCTTCTTTACAACCTAATACTAAGTATACAATTTCAATGTATGCTAAAGCTTATAACTCAACTTATGTAGGGGATACTTTTAAATTTGTGTTCCATGACGATGCACAATCTGGACAGTCTGGGCAATGGTCAAATAATTGGTCAACGGACTGGGATAATGCAAAAAAATCACCGGATCAAGTTCTTGAACTACGATGGAAAAGATTTTCTTACACTTTTACTACCGATGCATCGGCAAATCTTGTTAATGTTGGTCGAGCGGGGTTCCAACCTCCCTATTCAGGAAATAATGGTATGTATGTATGGGGAATACAAATAGAGAAAGGGGCCACAATTTCTCCTTACGTATTTACTTACGATGCAACGTATGTTCCTTCAGCTAATGTTACAGGAACATTTGATCCTCGATTAACAGAACTTGGTCCAGGAGCTAAAGCTACTTATACCGTTACTTATACAATTACTCAGGGAGCTCTTGATGTAGCTAAGGAGCTTCATAATAGCGTTAATATGGTAGGTACTTACACGACGCTTTCAGGGATATCGGGAACAACCTCTGATGTTAGTGATGATGGAGACGATACGGATAATAACGTTTTAGATGATCCTACTGTTGTTAATTTAGATAATACATCAGGAATTGAACTAACTAAAACTTATGATGTAGACCAAAGAGGTGACGGAAAAACAAATCTTGGCGATATAGTTACTTTTAAAGTAGCGATAGAAAATAAAGGCCAGACCTCCCTATCGAGTTTTACTTTTACAGATTCTCTTACGCGCTGGGATACAAGTCAAGTTTCTTCTCCTTTTTCTTTAACGACCAAAGGATCTAAAAACCTTATACGTAATAGTGTTGATATGAGATATAATTGGGGTAATCGTAATTCATCAACCTACTATTCTAGTTATAGTTATTATGGGTATAATTGGTCAAGGTTTATTCCTGGAAATATAGATTATTATTTTACTACTGCAGCTCTTGGTTACGGTAATGTGGACACTGGATTTCCTAATGAAGGTTTTGGAAGAACTACAAATAACCTTTCTCAAGGAGGAAATGTTTCTGGTCAGGCTGGTGTTAATCAAGATAGATATATTGCTACTTCTAGGTTTTATGCACCAAATGGAGATGAGGATGCTTGGGTAAGTCAACAAACAGAAGCAGTATTGGACGGAAATGCAACATATACTTATTCTGTTTATGCAAGGGCTTATACTACGACCTCTGCGGGAGATACAAGTTACAATGCTTCAGATACATTTAGAATTGTTATTGAAGATGTTGCAGCGTCTAATTCAAGTGATGCGCAAAGATTTAATAATGCTTTTAAATCTGGAGAACTTCAACTTACAGATAAATGGAAACGATTTTCATTTACTTTTACAACTTCCTCAACATCGGCAGTAACGATAGTAGGAATTCATCCGCCCTATGGAAGATTAGGCAACGGAGGTTTGTTTTGGGGTCATCAGCTTGAAAAAAGATCTACACCTTCACCATATATATATACCTATAATTCTTGGAACTATAGCTCTACGGACGTTTACCTTGGAGAAGGATATCAAAATTGGGATGGTGCAAGTTACCCTAACACCAATGCAAGGCCTAGCACTAATTACTATAGTTATGCATATATGACTACTAGTTGGAAATGGCGAAATAGCCCAAAGACAAGTAATTATAAGCATATTCTTGAGGTAGAATCTTCAACAGTAAGTGTTGTTACAGGATATACACATATAGGTTTTTATAATGGACATAGTTATTTTGATTCTACTGGGACAGCTAATTGGGATACTACCTCTACTAGTATTTCTAATATAAGTACCTCACAAATTCCAGCAGAGGTAGATAAATATTTATTTATTCCTAACAATCAGGCCGAACAGACCTGGATTTCAATAACCTCCGGACTTTCAACAAATAATAGATGGATTGGTGTCTATCAAAAAGAGACGGCCACGGAATATAACCAGGGATGGTGTACGGTAAGAAATAATACCCCAGCAAACAATCAAGGGTTTAAAAATAAAATAGAACCTGTAGAGACATATAGTCTTGAATATAGTTATACAATTACTCAGCAGGATGTTGATGCAGGGGGTATTTCAAATACCATCTCGGTTATTGCAAACAGTCATAATGTTACTGATACAAGTGACGATGGGGATGATACCGATGGAAACTTGATTGATGATCAAACGGGAGTGCCTATAGATACAGTAAGAGCAATTTTAATTACAAAAACAGCCACTGTTTCTGATGTGGACGCTGATGGAGTTAATTCTGTGGGTGATATAATTACTTATACTATTAGCGTTACTAATTCAGGAACAGTTAAACTTTCCAGCTATTCAATTTCAGATACTTTAACTGATGGAAATAGCACAACTTTATCATTTACTGGAAACGTAAGTTATGTATTTACTCAAAAAGAAACCGTATTTGATTTAAGTTCTTACTCGAATTTTTGGAAGAGTCCTGATCCTAATTATAATGGTACAGCTGTAGCTTATATATGGAGTGGGAGTCCAACTAATGACCCCCAGTTTTTTGATGACAATCTTTCTAGTGGTAGATATTGGAGCTCTTTAGTGGAAAGGGATGATGGGGCGACCTCTATGTCGGGCTATACTTATTTAGCTTCTTATGGGGGACACTCTTATTTTAGAAGAGCTAACTATGACTATCGATGGTATAATGCTACACAATATGCGCAAGATCGTGGAGGATATTTAATGATTATTGACACTCCTGGGGAGTATGAATTTCTTAGAAACACATTATGGTCTATAGCAAAAGGTCAATATACTAGAGATTACTGGATAGGTCTTAGGCAGAAACCTAGTATGGGTACTAATTATACCACTGGTTGGTATTGGTATGGAAGAAAACAAGACACGGGACTTTTTGATTCTTCAATAGGAACTAATACAGATGTAACAGATGCCAACAGTACCCCTTGGGAGACGACCAGGACAGTTACTATAACTACTAACTTTGATACGACACTTGAAGTTGGGGAGACCGATGTCTATACGGCTTCATACACCATTACACAATCTGATGTGGATAGTGGCGCTGTGATTAATGTTGCTTCAGCCACGGCTAGTAGCCCAGGAAATACTAATGATGTTTCAGATATGAGTGATGACACAACTACTGCTGACCCTGAAGATCCTACCGTTGTTACCATTACAGCAAGTAATTCAATAGATGTTACAAAAACAGCCACGGTTTCAGATGTTAACGGCAATTCTGTTAATGATACTGGGGATATTATAACTTATACCATTACAGTTACTAATACTGGAAATCAAACTCTTTCAGGCATGACCATTAGTGACACGCTTATAGATGGAGCCTTTAATAATTTGAACTCTACCCTAGCCTCTATAACATTCGTTTCGGCAACAACCAGTTCTACTTCATCAACATTATATGTGGGAGGTTCAGCGACATTTACAACTTCTACGACAATTACAGCTATTTCATCACTGACGGCTTTTATTCAAAATTCTGTAGTTGTTACCATGAGTTCTCCAGGACAGACTAATAATGTTTCTGACACCTCAGATGATGGGGATGACTCAGATGGAAACACCACGGATGACCCTGCCGAAACTTTTATTGTACCAAATCCAGAAGTCACAGTTTCAAAAACAGCAACAACAACTGACTCTAATGGAGATGGATTATTAGGGGTTAATGATACAATTACTTATACTATTACAGTAAGCAATACAGGTAATATGACTTTAACTGGAATTAGCTTTGATGATACGCTTAAAAATGGATACGGAACCGCTCTAAGTTTAAATGGACCAATTACATTTGTATCCTCTTCTCAAGGGTCTGTCTCTGGAACACTTTTGTTTTCTGAAGCAGCCTCTTATACAGCTTCATATACGTTAACTCAAGCAGATGTTAATAGTGGATTGGTTTCTAATAGTTTGTTGGTTACCTCTAGTTCCCCAAATCAGACCAATAATGTGACTGATACCAGTGATGTCGGAAATATAGGCGCTGGAGATACAGATGGTGATCCTACAGTAACAAACATTCCTCATATAAATTTGATGGAGTTAATAAAATTGGCTGAGGTCATAGATGTTGATGGAAGTGGAACAAATAATTTAGGAGATATTATAAAGTACACGTTTAAAATTACCAATACAGGAAACACGTCTTTAAATTCATTTACATTATCAGATACTCTAACTGATTTATCGGGATCATCAGTTACAAATTCTATTACTATAATAGAAGGGTCTACTAATTATTTAACCAAGTCAAATTTTTATAATAACTGGACTCAGGTGGACACAAACCATAATGCTTTCAACGAAACTCCTGATGGATTTATGTATTATTTTGATTCTTCTTCTGGAAGAAATGAAAGTCAAACGGGAAATGTTTTATCCAATGGTAAAAATTATTTAGATGATGCGGATCCTTCTGTTGAAGGATTTTCTAATAGTAACCTAGTAACAAGATCAAGAAGAATTTGGGCGACAAATGCTGCAGCCCCCATGTATTACCAAGCATTTAATTTTGACCCTAATACAATTTATACACTTTCAGTTTATGCTAAAATTTATCCAGGTCAGGTTTCAGAAACATTTAGACTTTTTGCTCATGATGGATTTAATATAGGGTCTTTATCTAATGCTCAAATAATAGATGCCGCATTTAAGTCTGAGTTTACCCTGGAACCACAGTGGAAAAGATATCAATTTACTTTTACCACTTCTTCAGGAGCAACGGCAGGACGAGTAGGGATTTCAAATATGCCTACAGGAAATGGGGCCTATTTCTGGGGTATTCAACTTGAGAAAACAAAGGGAGCAACCCCTTATATATATACTTATTCAAGTACTGTAGCTAGGCCACAAAGCATAATTACAGACTATACAAATACAGTTACATCTTCTGAAACTATAAATCTAGTAGGATATTATCCAATTGCACAGGAGGCAGTTGATGCTGGAGGAGTATCAAACACTGCGGTTTTAACAGCAAGCTCTCCAGGGCAGACAAATAATGTTTCAGACACATCAGATGAGGGGAATGCTGGTAATGGAGATAATAATCAGACAGAAACTTTAGTTGATGGAGATCCAGATATAAATGTTATAAAAACATATTCATGGACAGATAATAATTCAAACTCAAAAGTTGATACAGGAGATTTAATTACGTATTCAATTACGGTTTCAAACACAGGAAATACTTCTTTATCTGGTATATCACTTACGGATTCATTTACAACATCAATTGGGGAAGCCCTTACTTTAACAACTCAGCCAAGTCGAATTTCAACAAGCAATGGTTCTACCCTTGGAAATTTAAAAGTTGGCGAACATGCTATTTATGTGGCAACATTTATTATTAATCAAGCGGCTTATGTTAGACCATATATTCAAAATAAAGTGGATGTCGTTGCTAATGCCCAAGGATTAACAGGAAATGTTACTGACACTAGTAATGATGCAAATTATACAGATGGAGAAATTGATGATGATCCAACAATCACTTATATGACTCCTGAGGCTAGTATTGAGGTAACAAAAACATATTCAATAATAGATAATGGTAATGGTGTAACAGGAGTTGGAGATATTATAAAATTTACAATAACCGTTGAAAATACAGGAAATACATCACTCACGGGTCTTTCAATATTAGATACTATAACAGATGGCGATTCTAATGTTGTTTCAATGACTGATGGACCTTATTTTATTAGTTCAACCAGAAGTTCAACTCAAGGAGAATTAGTAATTAATGAAACAGCTACCTATATTGCCTTTTATACTGTTACAAGTCAGACTTTTGCTTCAGGAAGTGTTATAAATACTGTTTCAGCCACAGCTAGTAGTCCAGGAAACACCAATGATGTAACAGATGTAAGTGACAATGGTATTGATAATGATGGAGATACAGAGAGTGACCCTACGGTAGTTATTGTAAATCAAACCGCATCTTTAAATGTTGTAAAAACCTTTACAGTTTATGATGGTGTTGCCGACGGAATTGTTGGTGCAGGAGATACTATAAATTATACAATTACTGTTGAAAATAATGGAACATCTGTATTAACAAGCATGACTCTTGTAGATACTATTTCAAGTGGAAATGGAGGGGTATTATCTCTGACAAGTGGACCAACTTTTTCAGCTCAAAGTCAAGCCACTGCACAAGGAACTCTTAATGTTGGGGAAACTGAAACATATTTAGCAAGTTATTTGATAGCTGCTAATGTAGCTCTTACTGGAAGCATAAGTAATACAGTTGTTGCCACAGCTAGTGATACTCAAGGAAATTTAATTCAAGATACAAGTGATGATGGAGATGATACAGATAGCAATGTTTTAGATGACCCTACGATTACAATTATTGACCTTACACCTGCTCTTGATTTTACTAAGACAGTTTCAGTAACAGATAATAATGGAAACGGATCAACGGATCTGGGAGACTTACTTACTTATACACTTACAATTTCTAATACAGGAAATGTTGGTGTTAATTCTTTAAGTATTTCAGATACATTAACAGATGGAAATAGCTCGACATTAGCCCTTACAACGACACCAACATTTGTTTCTGCAACTTCGGGATCAACTTCTACAACTATAGCTATTGGTGGAACAGTAGTTTATCGTGCTACTTTTGTAATTAATCAGCAAGGAGTTGATAGTGGCAGTATAATTAATTCAGCATTAGTATCAGCAACTAGTACTGTTAATTCTTCATTAGTTACGGATACGAGTGATAATGGTAATGATGGTGATGGAAATACGACTAATGACCCGACCTTAACAA
>CAYUZY010000006.1:0-33965 GCA_964448645.1 uncultured Flavobacteriaceae bacterium | reverse complement strand
CACCACCATCAGGACCACCTTTTGAAATAAATTTTTCTCTATGTAAATGAGTTGATCCACTTCCTCCATTACCAGAAGACACATTTATTTTTACATAATCAACAAAATTGCCTTCAGTCATAAATTATTTAATAAATTCCTCTATTTCATTATATAACCTTTTGGTAACCTCATCAATTTTACCAAATCCATCAACAATCTTAAATATATTTTTATTTTTATAATAGTCTTCTAAAAATGAAGTTTTGCTATTATATTCATCAAAACGATTTTTAATTTTTATTTCATCCTGATCATCCTTTCTTCCACTGGTTAGTCCCCTATTTAAAATACGCTCAATCAATATATCATCTTTAACATCTATTGCAATTGTCAAGTCAATTTTTAATTTTTTATTTTGTAAATAATTATCTAAAGAAATAGCCTGATCAACCGTTCTTGGAAAGCCGTCAAATAAAAATCCTTTTGAATTAATATTTGAATCAACTTCTGCTTTTAACATTCCAATAGTAACATTATCTGGAACTAAATCTCCATTATTCATATATTTTTGTGCTAACTTTCCTAAATCAGTTTGATTACTAATGTTTTGTCTAAATATTTCCCCAGTAGAAATATGTACAAGTTTATATTTTTCCTTTATAAATTCTGCCTGTGTTCCTTTTCCTGAACCAGGTTTCCCAAATAAAATAATATTTAACATAATGTAATTTTGAACAAATATATCCAATTTGAACGTGTTTTATAAATTACAAAAAACTTATCCTTATTTTTGTAAAAATTAATAAATGACCTTTTTTTCTACTTCTAAAACTATTGGTATATTAGGTGGAGGGCAATTGGGCAAAATGCTTCTTTCTATTACAAGAAAGTGGGATATTAAAACCAAAGTCTTAGACAATAACCCTAATGCTCCAGCAAAATTGAGTTGTAACGAATTTCATGTAGGAGATTTAATGGATTATCAAACTGTTTTAAATTTTGCAAAAAATATTGATGTTTTAACTATTGAGATTGAGAATGTCAATATTAAAGCTCTTGAAGAAATTGAAAAAAAAGGAATTAAAGTTTACCCTCAACCAAATGTTCTCAAAATAATTCAAAATAAGCTTAAGCAAAAGTTATTTTACAAAAAACACAAAATACCTACAGCTATATTTAAAGAATTTGAATCAAAAAAATCTATAAAAGAAGAGGTAATACATGGAAATTTATGTTTTCCATTTGTTTGGAAATCTACTTCAATGGGATATGATGGATATGGAGTTAAAATCGTGAAATCTAATAAAGATTTAGAGAAATTAAATGATTGTTCTTGTTTTATTGAAGATCTTATTGAAATAAAAAAAGAACTAGCAGTAATTATTTGTAGAAATGAAAAAGGAGAAATGAATAATTTTCCAGTTGTTGAAATGGTTTTTAATAATGATTCGAATCAAGTTCAATACATTATAAGCCCTGCAAGAATAAACAATAAAATCTCAAAAAAAGCAATTTCTATTGCTTCAAAATTATCAAAGATTTATAATCATATTGGAATTATGGCTATTGAGCTTTTTTTAACTACTGATGATGAAATTTTGATTAACGAAGTTGCTCCGAGACCCCATAACAGTGGTCACTTTTCAATAGAAATGTCATATACAAGTCAATTTGAACAGCATATAAGAGCTATTTTAGGGTTACCTTTGGGTGAAACAAAAAATAAAATATCAGGAGTAATGGTTAATTTAGTTGGTGAAAAAAAACATAATGGTCCAGTAAAATATAATAACATTGATCAAATAATGACAATTGAAGGAGTTACTCCTCATATTTACGGTAAAAAAGAAACTAGACCTAATAGAAAAATGGGACATGTTACAATAGTTAACGAAAAACTAGAAAATGCAATAAAAATTGCAGAAACAGTTAAGGAAACAATAAAAGTAATATCAAAATAATTATGGCACAAATAGGAATTATCATGGGAAGCAAATCCGATTTACCAGTTATGCAAGAAGCTATTGACATATTAAAAGAATTTGGAATAGATAGTGATGTTGACATTGTATCAGCACATAGAACACCCGAAAAAATGATGGATTATGGAATTAATGCACATAAAAAAGGAATTAAAGTAATAATAGCTGGAGCTGGTGGTGCAGCCCATTTGCCAGGAATGATTGCATCAGTATGTCCTCTTCCAATAATTGGCGTTCCTATCAAATCTTCAAATTCAATTGATGGCTGGGATTCTGTTTTGTCTATCCTTCAAATGCCAGGAGGAGTTCCTGTTGCAACTGTAGCCTTAAACGGTGCAAAAAATGCTGGAATTCTAGCAGCACAAATACTAGGTTCTAATGATGTTAAAATTCAAAAAAAAGTGCTTGATTATAAAAACAATCTTAGATCTAAGATTATCAATACGAGTAAAAATTTAAGAAAAAAATAAAAATTGTAATGTTTATTTAGGGATTCCAAATTGAATACCCATCTTTTAAATCATATATCTTGTTAAATCCTAATGAATCCATAATAACTCCCGTTTTTTGACTTCTATTTCCTGAATGACAATAAATTAAAGTAGGTTCATTTTTACTTAATTTATTTATTTCCGTTATAAAATTCGAATCATAAAAATCAATATTAATAGCATTAGGTATATGACCATGAGCAAACTCAGATTGAGTTCTAACATCTATTATCTTATATCCATCGTTTATTTTTTCTTTGTAATCATTTAATTCAAGAATCTCATAATTACTAGTCTGAATTAATATAAAGAGTATCAAAAAAAAATATTTCATATTAACAAATAGTTTTATACAACTAAAATAAAAAAATATTAACAATTTTATTTGAAAAAAAAATTAATATATAGAAAAACAAGAGCTAATAAAAAAAGTTTATAATGTATTTTTGAAAAAAAACATTTAGTGATATCTGAAAATTTTTCCAATAGACATATAGGGCCTTCTGAAAAAGATATAAAAAAAATGCTTAATCATATGGGTTTAGACTCAATAGAAAAATTATTAAATGAAACAATACCTAAATCAATTAGATTAAATAAACCTCTAAAAATTCCAAGTGGAATAGGAGAACATGAATTTGCGAGAGAAATTAGAAAACTTTCTGAGGAAAATAAAATTTTTGATTGTTATATTGGTCTTGGTTATAATCCTACAGTTCTTCCTGGAGTTATCCAAAGAAATATTTTAGAAAATCCTGGTTGGTATACCTCATACACACCCTATCAAGCTGAAATAGCTCAAGGCAGACTAGAAGCTTTATTTAATTTTCAAACAATGATTTGTGATTTAACAAAAATGGATCTTGCCAATGCATCTCTTTTAGATGAGGGAACTGCAGCTTCTGAAGCGATGATTATGTTATATAATAATAGAAATAAAGAAAAAAAATTAAACAATTATAATTGTTTTTTTGTTGACAAAAGTATTTACCCTCAAACCCTTTCAGTTCTTCAAACTAGATCCAACCCTTTAGGAATTAAACTCATAATTGAAGATGTTAATAAAATAAATTTTAATAAAAAGATTTTTGGTGGGATATTTCAATATCCTGGGAAAAATGGAAAAATTGAAAATTTAAATCCTATTATAAAAAAATTCAGAGAAAAAGAAATAACTACTATAGTTGCAGCTGATTTATTAAGTTTAACTTTAATAACACCCCCTGGCGAAATGGGAGTTGACGTTGTTGTAGGTTCTAGTCAAAGATTTGGAATTCCAATGGGTTATGGAGGTCCTCATGCTGCTTTTTTTGCCACGAAAAAAATATATAAAAGAAATATTCCCGGCAGAATAATAGGTGAAACAATTGATTTAAATAATTCAAGAGCACTAAGAATGGCTCTTCAAACGAGAGAACAACATATTAAAAGAGATCGAGCAACTTCAAACATTTGCACGGCACAAGTATTATTAGCAATAATGGCTGGAATGTATGCTGTGTATCATGGACCAAAAGGATTAATAAACATAGCTAAAAAAATTCACGAAAAATCAGTAAATCTTTCTGGTATTCTTAAATCTCTTGGAATTAAACAAATGAATGATCATTTTTTTGACACTATTTTGATTAAAGCTAATTCAAAAACAATAAGACCTATTGCTGAAAGTAAAAAAATTAATTTTAATTATGTCGATAATGAAAATATTACCATATCATTGAATGAAACTAGTACAATAAATGATTTAAATAAAATAATATCTGTTTTTGAAGAATCAACAAAAAATAAAAATTCCAAAAAATATGAATTTGTTGATGAGAAAAAATCTTTAAAAATTCATTCCAGAAAATCAGAGTTTCTAAGTCATGATATTTTTAATAGTTATCATACTGAAACAAGTTTAATGAGATATATTAAATATTTAGAAAAAAAAGATTTATCACTAAATCATTCAATGATATCATTAGGTTCTTGTACAATGAAACTTAATGCCGCATCAGAAATGTTTCCTTTAAGTTCATATAGATGGAATAATCTCCATCCATTTGTGCCAATTTCTCAAGCTAGTGGATATCAAAAATTATTATCTGAACTGGAACAACAACTAAGTATAATTACTGGATTAGATTCAACCTCATTACAACCAAATTCTGGAGCGCAAGGAGAATATGCTGGTCTAATGGTTATAAGATCTTATCATAAATCAAAAGGAGAAACTGATAGAAATATATGTTTAATTCCTGCATCTGCCCATGGTACTAATCCAGCTTCTGCAATTATGGCTGGAATGAAAGTTGTCGTAATAAAAACTGATAAACATGGAAACATAGACTGGAATGATATAAATGAAAAAGCAAAAAAATTTAAAAAAAATCTTTCTACTCTTATGATTACCTATCCTTCTACTCATGGAGTTTTTGAATCAAAAATAAAACTAATTACAAAATTAATTCATGATTGTGGAGGACAAGTATACATGGATGGAGCGAATATGAATGCGCAAGTAGGATTAACTAGTCCAGCAATAATTGGAGCTGATGTTTGTCATCTTAATCTTCATAAAACTTTTGCAATTCCACATGGTGGCGGTGGCCCTGGAGTAGGGCCAATATGTGTTGCCAAACATCTCTCAGAATTCTTACCGGGAAATCCAATAATAAAAGTTGGAGGAAAAAATTCAATTTCAGCAATTTCATCAGCACCATATGGTTCATCACTTGCTTGTATAATTTCATACGCCTACATAAAACTTCTTGGAGGTGAAGGTTTAAAAAAAGCAACTGAAATTGCAATATTAAATGCCAATTATATTAAAAAAAGACTAGATGGTCAATTTAAAATATTATATAAAGGAGAAATAAATGGAAGAAATGCGCATGAATTAATTATTGATTGTAGAGAGTATAGAAAAAATGGAATTGAAGTAAATGATATAGCTAAAAGACTCATGGACTATGGTTTTCATGCACCTACAGTTTCATTTCCCGTTTCAGGAACTATGATGATAGAACCTACTGAAAGTGAAAACCTAGAAGAAATAGATCGCTTTTGTAATGCTTTAATATCAATAAAAAAAGAAATAACAAAAAACACAAAAGAATCAATTTTATTATTAAAAAATGCTCCACATACCTTAAAAATGGTTACTTCTGATAAATGGGATTTTCCTTATTCTAGAACTGAAGCTGCTTTTCCTTTACCCTATTTATTTAAAAATAAATTTTGGCCTTCCGTTAGAAGAGTTGATGAAGCTCATGGAGATCGAAATTTAATTTGTAGTTGTTCAAAAACAAGTAATTATATTGAAAATTAAATTTTATAATAAATATTAAATGTTTTATAAAAGGTTTAATATTGTAGAAATATTTAAAATTATTTTAAACAAATAGATTTATAAGCAATAACTATTAAGTTTATAATGAATATAAAAATAACTGGAACAGGTAGTATAATTCCCAAAATCAAAGAAAGTAATTCTAGGTTTATTAATTCTAGTTTTTATGATTCAAACGGAGATAAAATCAAATTAAATAATAAAGAAATAATTAAAAAATTTAATTCTATAACAGGAATTAAAAACCGCCGTTATGTAAGATCTGATCAAAAATCATCAGATATAGCTATCCAAGCTTCTAAAATTGCTATTAAAGATTCAGGTATAAATAAGGAAGAAATTGATTACATAATATTAGCTCATAATATTGGAGATATATCAATTAACTCAAATCAAGTAGATATTCTACCTTCTGTTGCTTCTAAAGTAAAATCAGGATTAGAAATAATTAATCCGTCATGTGTTGCCTATGACATTATTTTTGGCTGCCCTGGTTGGCTAGAAGGAGTTATTCAAGCTTCTGCATTTATTAAATCTAAAATGGCTAAAACATGTTTAATCATCGGCTCAGAAACTTTATCAAGAGTTTTAGATAAAAGTGATAGAGATTCTATGATTTATGCTGATGGAGCTGGAGCCGTAATCATTCAGACTTCAAATGAAAAAGGAGGAATATTATCTCATAAAACAGCTACTTATACTTCTAATTTTGAAAGTGGTTTTATATATTATGGTAATTCAAATAAGAAAAATGCTAAAAACACAAAGTATATAAAAATGCAAGGTAGAAAGGTGTATGAATTTGCTCTAAAAAATGTACCTTTAGCAATGAAAGAGTGTTTAGATTTTTCTAAAGTTCCAATAGAAAAAATTAAAAAAATTTTTATTCATCAGGCTAATCAAAAGATGGATGAAGCCATTATTAAAAGATTTTACAAACTTTACAATAAAAAAACTCCTGACAAAATTTTGCCTATGAATATTGCAGATTTTGGAAACAGTTCCGTGGCAACAATTCCAACTCTTTTTGATTTAACAATTAAAAAGAATTATAATAATCACTATTTGAAAACTGGTGACCATATATTATTTGCATCTGTTGGAGCTGGAATGAACATAAATGCTTTAACATACCAGATATAGTTTTTACTGATATTTTAAATAGGATGTTAATCTCTTAAATTATTAACTTTGATATTAAATGAAACTATTTGAACATATAGGAAATTATTTTATAATGTTAACCAAAATATTTGGAAAATTTACCAAATGGCGGGTTCTTAAGCCTCTTATTTTCAAGGAAATTGATGTTTTAATAATTGGATCTCTTGGAATAGTATCATTCATTTCTTTTTTTGTTGGGGGTGTTGTGGCAATTCAAACTGCTTTAAATATGGAAAATCCTTTTTTACCAAAAAACCTTATAGGTTTTGCAACTCGTCAATCTGTAATTCTTGAATTTGCGCCGACATTTATATCAGTTATAATGGCTGGAAAAGTAGGATCATTCATTACATCAAGTATTGGAACTATGAGGGTAACTGAACAAATTGATGCTTTGGAAGTTATGGGTGTAAATACATACAATTATTTAATTTTTCCTAAAATTATTGCATTAAGCTTATATCCCTTTGTTATTGGAATTTCTATGTTTTTGGGTATTTTTGGAGGTTATATTGCATGTGTTTATGGAGGATGGACTTCAAGCACAGAATTTATTGAAGGAATTCAACTTGATTTTATACCATTTCACATCACTTATGCTTTTATTAAAACAGCTTTTTTCTCATTTATTTTAGCAACTATCCCCTCATATCATGGTTATTTTATGAAAGGCGGAGCTCTACAAGTTGGAAAAGCTAGTACAACATCATTTGTTTGGACAAGTGTAACTATTATTATGATAAACTATTTAATAACTCAAAGTCTTCTTGCATAATGATTGATGTAAAAAACATATACAAATCTTTTAATCAAACTATTGTTTTAAATAATATTTCTGCAAATTTTGAAAAAGCTAAGACTAATTTAATAATTGGACAAAGTGGTTCAGGCAAAACAGTTTTTATAAAATGTATGTTAGGTTTAATTGATGTTGATAGAGGAAAAATTGAATTTGAAAATAGTATTCTTGAAAAAATGAATTCTAAAGAACGTATTAAACTTAGACAAGAAATAGGAATGGTATTTCAAGGCAGTGCATTATTTGACTCAATGAATGTTATAGAAAATATTATGTTTCCAATGAAAATGTTTACTGAAAAATCTTATGAAGAAATTTTATCAAGAGCAAATGATGTAATTAAAAGGGTAAATCTTGAAAATTCAAATTCTAAAATGCCAAATGAAATTTCTGGTGGTATGAAAAAAAGAGTAGCTATCGCAAGAGCAATTGTAATGAATCCAAAATATCTTTTTTGTGATGAGCCAAATTCTGGGTTAGATCCTAAAACGGCAATTATTATTGATAATTTAATTCAAGAAATAACTAAAGAATATAATATTACAACTATAATTAACACCCATGACATGAACTCAGTAATGGAGATTGGAGAAAAAATAATATTTTTAAAGAATGGACAAAAAGAATGGGAAGGGAGTAATAATGAAATTTTTAAATCTGAAAATAAATTCTTAAATGAATTCGTATACTCATCTGAACTATTTAAAAAAGTAAAAAAAATCTACAATAGTTAAATTAACTGAACTTCTACCTGAGGACTAAATAGATATTTTCTTCCAGATTCAACATCTACACATTCAATCCGTTTGATCCTTTTTCTAATAAATTTATATTTTTTACCATTTTCAATCATAAAAATATCTCCTTGTTTTAATTCAAAAACAAAATTATGACAAAGATTAAAATCGTACTTTTTTAATGACATTATTAAATTAAAATCATTTTCAGTACTTGCCTTAGGATTTTTAATATAATGAGTCAAATTATTTAATATTTCGTTTGGAAAAATATTAGTGTTCAAAAAAGGAAGCATTAATAAACGAAAATTATTTTTCCATTCAATTCCATGAGGTTTTACATTATTTCCATAATTAATATAAGTTTCATAATGAGCAATTTCATGCAATAATGTAATTAAAAACTGGTATTTATTTTTAGTTTTATTTAGTGTAATTTGAGCTTTATTATCTTCTTTTATTTTAAAATCTCCATGTTTGGTTTTTCTTTTATTTTTTATTAAAAAAATAATTCTCTTGTCAACCACTAGTTTTTTAATATGAATTATAGAATTTTTTGGAACAAAATCGAAAATCTTTTTCAAAAAACTAATATTAATAAATCTAAATTAAAAGAGTTATCGGATTTTCTATATAAGCTCTAAGTGTCTGAAGAAATTTAGATCCAGTTACCCCATCAACAGACCTATGATCACATGCTAGAGTTAATTTCATAGTACTTCCAATCACAATTTCACCAGATTTAACTACCGGTTTTTGTTCTATAGAACCAACAGATAATATTGCTGAATTAGGTTGATTAATTATTGAAGTAAATTCTTGAATATCAAACATTCCAAGATTAGAAACAGTAAATGTACTACCTTCCATTTCATCAGGTTTAAGTTTTTTATTTCTTGCGCGATTAGCATAATCTTTGACTAGAGAGCCTACTTCAGGCAAAGTCTTTTCATCTGTAAATTTAATTACTGGAACAACTAATCCTTCATCAACTGCAACTGCAACACCTATATGAACGTGATAATTTTGTGAAATTTGATCTTCATGCCAAACTGAATTTACTTCTGGATGTTTTTTTAAGGCCATAGCACATGCCTTTACGATTATATCATTAAAAGAAATTTTAGTATCAGGTATAGTATTATATTGTTCTCTAAAAGCAATAAGATTATCCATATTAAATTCAACACCTAAATAAAAATGAGGAGCTGAAAATTTGGCTTCTGAAAGTCTCTTAGCAATTACTTTTCTCATTTGACTGTTAGGAAATGATTTTGAAGATTCTTCTCCTAATGAGATTGATTTTCCATAATTTAAAGAAGTAGATAACACTTTATAGCTATCTATATCTCTTTTAATAATTCTACCATTATCTCCACTTCCTTTTATTTTATTTATATCTATTCCTTTTTCAGAAGCCATCTTTTTTGCTAATGGAGAAGCTTTTAATCTTGTAACTGAATCATTAATAATAACAGCTGATTCTTTAGCATAATTATCTTTATTTTTTTTAATGTCATTTATTTTATCATCAACAACTTGTTCATTATTTAGATTTTTAATTTCATTAGTTTCTTCTTTTACTAATGTTTTATTAATTAAATCAGAAATGTCAGTGTTTTTATCTCCAATAATTGCTAAAGTAGTTTCTACGGGTGAAGATTCACCCTCTTTAATCCCTATATATAAAAGGGTTCCACTATAAAATGATTCAAATTCCATTGTAGCCTTATCAGTCTCAATTTCCGCAAGGACATCCCCTTCTTTAACCTGATCACCAACTTTTTTAAACCATTTAGCAACCCTTCCTTCTTCCATTGTATCACTTAATCTAGGCATTGTAATTATTTCAACGTTTTCAGAAAGGGGTATAGGTGATAATTTAGAATCTTCAATCTTTTTTTCAGATTTATCTTTTAATTCAATTATATTTTCTTGATTTTCATCTTCATTATCTTCTTCATTAATTCCAATTAATTTTGATATGTCCTCTCCTTTTTCTCCCAAAATTGCCAAAAGAGAATCTACAGGTGCAGTCTCACCTTCTTTAATACCAATATATAATAATACACCCTCATTGAAAGATTCAAATTCCATTGTGGCTTTATCAGTTTCAATTTCAGCAAGAATATCTCCTTCCTTTATTGAATCTCCTACTTTTTTAAACCACTTAGCAACAGTTCCTTCTTCCATTGTATCACTAAGCCTTGGCATATTAATTTTCTCAGCCATAAATAATTATTTATGTTTAATAAAAGGGTAATTATCTTGTTCATAAACAGCATCGTACATAACTGATTTGTCAGGAAAATCAGATGATTCAGCAAACTCTTCACATTCTAAAACTCTTTCCTTTACCTTTTTATCAATTTTTTCCAAAGAATTAATGTCGGCATATTTATTTTTCAAAATAACATTCTTAACTTGACTTATAGGATCGATTTTTTTATACTCTTCAACCTCTTCCTTTGTTCTATATTGTTGAGCATCTGACATTGAGTGTCCTCTATACCTGTATGTTTTCATCTCTATAAAAGAAGGTCCATCTCCAACACGAGCTAAATCGACTGATTTTGAAACAGACTTAGCTACTGAAACTGGATCCATTCCATCCACTGATTCAGAAGGCATTTGATAACCCTGACCTAATTTCCATATCTCATCATGAGAAGCAGTTCGGGAAACTGATGTTCCCATTGCATAACCATTATTTTCTACAATATAAATAACAGGAAGTTTCCATAAAGAAGCCAAATTTAGACTTTCATGAAAGGAACCTTGCCTTACTGCTCCATCTCCTAAGAAACAAAGTGTTACATTGTCTCTTCCAAAATATTTATCACCAAAAGCAATTCCAGTTCCTAAAGGAATCTGTCCTCCAACTATACCATGACCACCAAAAAAATTATGATCTTTTGAAAAAATATGCATTGACCCACCTAAACCCATTGATGTACCAGTGGCCTTTCCATATAATTCAGCCATAACTTTTTTTGGATCAACACCAAGACCAATTGGTTGAACATGATTTCTATAACCAGTTATCATTCTATCTTTACCAACTTCTATAGCATGAAGAGATCCAGCCAAAACAGCTTCTTGACCATTATAAAGATGTAAAAAACCTCTAACTTTTTGTTGAATGTAAACTGCAGCTAACTTATCTTCAAACTTTCTCCAAAAGAGCATATCTTCATACCAATTCAAATAAGTAGCTTTTGTTATTTTTCTCATTAAATAAAGAATTATTTATAAGTAAACTGCTGATAAAATTACTTAATTATAAGTAATGAATAAAATTTAATTATACAATTTTATTATAACTAATTTGGATCATCAATAACCTGTTTATTTTCTAATTTAAACGTTGTAGAAAAACGAATTGTATTCTCTAAAGGGTTTCTGACTTTTGAAGTAGAAAACAAATACGAAATATCAATTTCAATAAAACCTAAATCAAAACCTGTACCCATAGTTAAATATTTTCTTGAACCTTTATTTTCATTTTCATTAAAATATCCAGAACGTATTGAAAAAGCTTCAGCAAATCTATATTCTAAACCTATAGCATATGTAATTTCTTGAAACTCTTCCTTAATTCCATCCTCTGCATCATTAAAAGAAGTCAATATACCCTTTAAAAAACTTATATCAGGTTGTTTATATCCTTGAAAAACACCTAATTCATTATAACTAGAAACAGGTGATGGAACTAAAAGTTTGTTAAATTCTAAATAAAACCCAAAAATGTTTGAAGAATCCAAAATTAAATCTAATCCTGTTCCAATTTTCAAGTTAGTCGGAATAAAATTCTTTTGACCTCCTACATCATAATTTAGTCTAGGTCCAATATTTGAAATATTTATTCCAAATCTAAATATCCCCTTATTATTATTTATAAATTGAAATTCTTCTCCCTGATAAAAGGCTGAAACATCAACTCCCAATGAATTGGCAGATTTTGAACCACTTTCAGAAGTAATTTTAAGATCTGATCTAATATATCTTCCTGCAATACCCATGGAAAAAAAAGGACTTAATTTTAAAGAATAAGATAAATCTAATGTTAACTCGTTTGGTCTTTCTAAACCCTGATCAATAATTGAACCTCCAATTAATTCATTAAATTGAATATCTCCTAGACTAAAATATTTTAAACTAAAAGCCCATGAACTTCTATTATTTAAATGTTTGTAATAATTTAGATTTCCTAAAAAAATATCATCTACAAGCTTACTTAAATAAGGAGTATAACTTAAGGCTAACCCTCTTTCTGAGTTTGAAAAAATATATTTTGCAGGATTCCATTGTTGTGAATATGCATCAGCGGAAGTAGCAACTCCCAATTCTCCCATCCCTGCAGCTCTAGCATCAGGTGATATCATCAAAAAAGGAACACCTGTTGTTATAACTCTATTTTGAGCATTTATAAATCCAATAGAAATTATGAAAAGAATGATAAAATTTCTCATTACACTATATATTCCTATCATAAAAAACGAAATAAACTAATAAATGTTATTAAAGTATTTATTTATTTAGAGGTATGATTAAAAAAATAATAAATAATTTACAACACAATATTACTTGATCAAATACGTTAAATGTCTAGATATACAAATATTGAGTAAAAATTTGATAATTTGTATATTGCAAAATATTTGGTAATAATGAAGCTTAACTTTTTAATAAAATATTTTTTTCTAACAGTTTTTATAATTGCAATTATAAGCTGTGGTAAAAACAATAGTTCTAGAGGAACTGGATGGGCAATAAATTCTAAAGATGGAGGATTTCAATATAATACTGACTTTGAAGAACAAGAAACTGGTCCAGGGTTAGTTTTTATTGAAGGAGGGACTTTTACAAAAGGACAAGTTCAAGATGATGTCATGCATGATTGGAATAACGCACCTAATCAACAACATGTTATGTCTTTTTATATTGATGAAACTGAGGTTACAAATATAATGTACATGGAATATCTAGATTGGTTAGAAACTGTATTTCCTACGAGTGATCCAAAATATCGTCAAATATATGAAGGTGCTCTACCAGACACATTGGTTTGGAGGAATCAACTAGGTTATGTTGAAGAATTAACAACAAATTATTTAAGACATCCTGCCTATGCTGAATATCCTGTTGTAGGTGTTAATTGGCTTCAAGCTGTTCAATATGCTGAATGGAGAACTGATCGTGTAAATGAATTTCTTCTTGAAAGAGAAGATTATGTTAAGGAAGGTGTAAGATACAATAGTGTCGATCCTACTGCTACATTTAGTACTAATGCCTATTTAAAAAGACCCGAAACTGCTTATGGTGGAAAAGTTGATGAAGAATCTGAAGTTGGTGATGGAACTCTATTAATAAATTCTGGAAAAGAAGGAACAGCTGAAAAAGAAGTTAATGAAGAAACTATTACAGTTCCTGTTTATGCTGGAGTTGAAAAAGGTCTTCTACTTCCTTCTTATAGACTTCCAACAGAAACTGAATGGGAATATGCTGCTTTAGCCTTAGTTGGTGATAGGGAATATAATACCTACAGAGGTAAGAAAAAATATCCTTGGTCTGGTTCTTATACTAGATCTGAACAAAGAAGAACTGAGGGTGATCAACTTGCAAACTTTAAATTAGGTAAAGGTGACTATGGTGGAATTGCTGGATGGTCTGATGATGGTGCCGATATAACGATTCAAGTAAAATCATACCCTCCGAATGATTTTGGAGTATATGACATGGCAGGAAACGTTGCTGAATGGGTTTCTGATGTGTATAGACCAATTGTAGATGACGAAGCAAATGACTTTAATTATTACAGAGGAAATGTATATATGAAAAGTGTACTTGGTGAAGAAGGTAAAGCTGAAATAATAGCTCCTGATCAAATAGTTTTTGACACATTACCTAATGGAAAAATTTTATTAAAAAGATTGCCGGGTCAATTAAACCAAATGCCTATAGATGAAGAAGAGACTTTTCTTAGACAGAACTTCTCTGAAAGCGATAACAGAAATTATAGAGATGGAGATGTTGAATCTTCAAGAAAATTTGGAAGTGGTAAAGCAGAAGACCAATTAGACTCTGAAACTCCTGAATCATCATTGATGTATGATTCACCTAGACAACCTAAAGCTCAAGTTAATGAAGAAGGAAAATTTATAGCAGAAATGGATCCAAAATCTACGAGAACCTCTTTAATTACAGATGAAACTAGGATTTATAAAGGAGGATCCTGGAAAGATAGAGCATATTGGTTAGATCCTGCACAAAGAAGACACCTTCCTCAATATATTTCAACAGATTACATAGGCTTTAGATGTGCAATGTCAAGGCTAGGCTCTAAAAGCAGAGTTAAAAAAACTGCTAGACACAAAAGAAAAGGTTAATTTTCACAAAGCATCTTAAAAAAATAGATGCTTTTTTTTTATGAGAATATCTGAAATTTATAAAATATTTATTTCATCCACAGGTATTTCTATAGATTCGAGAGCTATATTAAAAAACAATCTTTTTTTTAGCCTAAAAGGTCCAAACTTTAACGGGAATAAATTTGCAATTCAAGCATTAGAAAAAGGAGCTAAATACTCAATAATTGACGAACATTCAGAAAAAACAAAAAATAATGATAAAATAATATTCGTTAATGATGTTTTAAAATTTTTACAAGAATTAGCAAATCATCACAGAAAAAAAATAAAAACAAAAATTATTGCTTTAACTGGAAGTAATGGAAAAACAACCACAAAAGAATTAATCAAATTAGTTTTAGAAAAAAAATTTAAAACAATTGCTACTAAAGGAAATTTAAACAACCATATAGGAGTTCCTTTGACGATTCTTAATATCCGAAAAGACACTGAGATTGGAATTATTGAAATGGGAGCAAATCACATAGGTGAAATTAAAAATCTATGTAAAATAGCGATGCCAAATTGGGGATATATAACAAATTTTGGAAAAGCACATTTAGAAGGTTTTAAAAATTTAGAGGGTGTTATTAAAGGAAAATCTGAATTGTACCATTATTTAATTGAGAATAAAGGAGATGTTTTAATAAACTCTAATGATAAAATTCAAATAAACCAATCAAAAAAATGTAAAAAAAAATCTTTTGGTACTATAAACAATTCTGATTTTGTGTTTGAATCTATTTCAACCGAAAACCAAAAAATATCTATAAAATCTAATAATTATATTTTTTCATCATCTATTTATGGAAAATACAATTTTAATAATATTTGTGCAGCAATAGCTTTTGGTAAAATATTTAACGTTCCTGATGTTTTAATTCAAAACAGTATTTCATCTTTCAAACCAAAAAACAATCGATCAGAAATTATTAAAAGAAAAAACACAACCATTATATTAGATGCTTATAATGCTAATCCTTCAAGTATGAATTTAGCTTTAGAAGCCTTTAAAGAACATATTATAACAAAAAACTCTTGTGTTATTCTTGGAGATATGCTTGAATTAGGTAAATATTGGAAAAAAGAACATGAAAAAATAATTTCAAAATGTTTAAAAATTAAAATCCAAAATATTTTATTGGTAGGTAAGCTTTTTGTTAAATCTAAATTAAAGAACAATTCTAACATTTTGTATTATCAAAATATTGAAGAACTAATTAATTATTTTAAAAATAATAAAATTAAATTCGACAAAATACTAATTAAAGGTTCTAGAAAAATTAATCTAGAAAAAATTGTTGATTATTTATAACCCTGCTCCTTTTATAATTTCATCGACAACCTGAGGGTTTAAAAGAGTAGATATATCTCCTAAATCTGAAACATCTTTGCTAGCAACTTTTCTTAGAATTCTTCTCATTATTTTACCTGATCTTGTTTTTGGCAAACCTGAAACAATTTGAACTTTATCTGGCCTAGCAATTGGGCCAATAATATTCCTTACAGTTAATTTTATTTCATCTTCTAAAGCTTTAATAGAATCATCATCACTTTTTTGACATATAGCAAATGCATAGATACCTTGGCCTTTTATTTCATGAGGAAATCCAACAACTGCAGATTCAATAACTTTTGAATTTTCATTTATTGCATTTTCTACTTCAGCTGTCCCCATTCTATGTCCAGAAACATTAATCACATCATCTACACGACCAAGAATTCTTATATAACCATCATGGTCTCTTTTTGCACCATCCCCTGTAAAATACATATTTGAATAGGTTGAAAAATAAGTTTCTTTACATCTTTTATGATCTCCATAGGTAGTTCTCAAGATAGATGGCCATGGAAACTTTATACATAAATTTCCCTGTACATTATTTCCTCTAAGTTCTTTTCCTTCTGAATCAACCAAAACTGGCTGAATACCAGGTAAAGGTAAAGAAGCATGAGCTGGTTTATTTGGAGTAATTCCTGCTAAAGGTGAAATCATTATCCCTCCTGTTTCCGTTTGCCACCAAGTATCTACAAGAGGGCACTTTCCTTTACCAATATTATCATGATACCAATGCCAAGCTTCCTCATTAATTGGTTCTCCTACTGATCCAATTACCGATAGTGAATCTAAAGAATATGGTTCAACATATTCAAGACCATAAGCTTGTAATGCCCTTATTGCAGTTGGAGCAGTATAAAATTGATTTACTTTGTGCTTATCTACTATTTCCCAAAATCTTCCTGCATCTGGAAATGTAGGAACTCCTTCAAACATTAAAGTTGTAGCGCCTGCTAAAAGAGGTCCATATACTATATAAGAGTGGCCAGTAATCCAACCAATATCAGCAGTACACCAATATATATCTCCTTTATTATACTGAAAAACATTTAAAAATGAATAATAAGTATATACCATATAGCCAGCATTAGAATGAACAACACCTTTAGGTTTTCCTGTGGATCCAGAAGTGTACAAAATAAATAACATATCTTCAGAGTCCAAACTAACCGCTTTATGATTATTTGACTGATTTTGAATTGCTTCATGCCACCATAAATCTCTGCCATTAATCATATTTATCTTTTCACCAGTTCTTTTTAAAACAATTACCTTAGAAACAGATTTACAACTTTCTAATGCTTCATCAACTACAGCTTTAACAGGAATATTTTTAGCCCCTCTAAAATTTCCATCAGAAGTTAAAACCATTTTAGCATTACAATCATTTATTCTATCTGCTAATGCATTAGAGGAAAATCCTGCAAAAACAATTGAATGAACAGCTCCAATTCTAGCACAAGACAACATTGCAATTGCAGCTTCAGGAACCATTGGCATATAAATAATCACTCTGTCTCCCTTTTTTACTCCATTAGCCTCCATAACATTTGAAAACTGACATGTTTTTTCAAATAATTCTTTATATGATATTTTAATCACATCTTCTTCAGGATTATTAGGTTCCCAAATAATAGCTGTTTTATTAGAATTTTCTTCAAGTTGCCTTTCAAAAATATTTTCTGTTATGTTAAGTTTTGCATTTTTAAACCAAGAGATTTTAGGAGTATTAAATTCAAATTCTAATAACTTATCCCACTTTTTTTTCCAAATAAATTCATTAGCAATTTCTTCCCAAAATTTCTCAGGATTATTAATGCTTTTTTCATATTCTATAAAATATTCTGAAAGTGAATTTATTTTGTTACTCATTTTTCTTAAACTATATTATTAATATCTAATTTCTAGGTATTCTTATATTTTCTGTTAATTCCTGAATTTTAATTGGAGGTGACTCCGTCATTCTTGATACAATAATAGCTGTAATAAAATTAAAAAACATTCCTAATGTACCTATACCCTGAGGAGAAATTCCAAACCAAAATCCTTCAGGTGTTCCAATTCCCCCCAATTTAGGTGTAAAATAAATAATATAAGTCGTTGTAAAAACAATGCCGACAATCATTCCAGATATTGCTCCCTCTCTATTCATTCTCTTATCGAAAATCCCTAAAATAATAGCAGGAAAAAAAGATGAAGCCGCAAGACCAAAAGCCAATGCGACAACCTGAGCAACAAACCCTGGAGGATTCATCCCTGCAATACCTGATGCAATAACAGCAACAGCTATTGAAATTCTTGCAGCCCATAATTCACCTTTTTCAGAAATGTTCGGTTTTAGATAATTTTTTAATAAATCATGAGAAATTGAGGTAGATATAACTAGGAGTAATCCGGCAGCAGTTGAAAGTGCTGCTGCCAATCCTCCAGCAACAACCAAACCAACAACCCACGGAGGTAAGTCAGCAATTTCTGGATTAGCTAAAACAATAATATCTCTGTCAATTGACAATTCATTTAATTCTTCTTTAGCCACATATTGAACTATTCCATCATTGTTCTTATCATCAATAGATAAAAGACCTGTATTTTCCCAATTTTTAAACCAACTTGGAAGACTCTCTATAGGTGAATTAGAAATTGTATTAATAATATTTGTTCTTGCAAAAGCAGCAACTGCTGGAGCTGAAGTATATAAAATTGCAATAAATAATAAAGCCCATCCTGCAGAAATTCTAGCATCTTTTACTTTTGGAACAGTGAAAAATCTAACTATAACATGGGGCAAACCAGCCGTTCCAAACATTAAAGCAGCTGTTATAAAAAACATATTTACCATATTATCCTTATTTACACTTGTATATTCATTAAATCCTAAATCTAAAGTTAATTGATTGAGCTTTTCAAGAAGATAAACTCCCTCATTTGTTTTACTCCCAAAACCTACCTGAGGAACAGGGTTACCAGTCATTTGAAGTGATATAAATATTGCAGGAACTGTAAAAGCAAAAATTAAAACACAAAATTGAGCTACCTGAGTATAAGTTATTCCTTTCATTCCCCCTAAAACAGCATAAAAAAACACAATTCCAATACCTATTAAAACACCAGTATCAAATGGAACATCTAAAAAACGAGCAAAAGCAACACCTACTCCTTTCATCTGACCAACGACATAAGTAAAAGAAACAAACAAAGCACAAATCAAAGCAACCAGCCTAGCATTTTTTGAATAATATCTTTCTCCTATAAAATCAGGTATGGTATATTTTCCAAACTTTCTTAAATATGGAGCTAACAATAAAGCCAATAAAACATAACCTCCTGTCCAACCCATAAGATATTGGCCGCCAGAATAACCCATAAATGCAATCAAACCAGCCATCGATAAAAAGGAAGCTGCAGACATCCAATCTGCGGCTGTAGCCATTCCATTAAGAATAGGATGCACTCCACCTCCAGCTACATAAAACTCATTTGTTGAAGAAGCTCTTGATAATATTGCAATAATTATATATATGAAAAATGTACCTCCAACTAAAATATATGTCCAAATTTGAGAATCCATATTATAAATTTCTTAGGGTATTATTATACTTCATCAACTTTATACTTTTTATCAAGTCTATTCATCAGAAAAACATATATAAAAATTAAAAGAACAAAAAAATAAATTGCTCCTTGCTGGGCAAACCAAAAACCAAGAGGAAAACCTCCTAGCATAAATTGATTTAAAAAATCAGCAAATAAAATCCCGCATAAAAAAGAAACAAAAAACCATATAGAAAGTAGTATAGTAAGATATTTTAAATTTTGTTTCCAATAATCTTTTTTGTTAGCTTCCATTTTAAAAAATATTTATTTAGTGAAAATTAATTTTGTCAAGTATCTCCATTACAAATTAAAAAAAAACAACCCTATAATTTGTCAATTGAATTAATTTTCCAATATAAAAAAATAAAACTAGAAAAGAATTTATATATTAAAAGAAAAACAACTTTTCTTTTGAACAAACTTTTTTCTTATGGAACACTTCAATACAAAAAAGTTCAAATTAAAACATTTGGAAGAGAACTTAAAGGGATAAAAGATAAATTAATTGGTTATAAAGTTTCAATGATAAAAATCAACAATCAAGATGTTGTATCCAAAAGTGAAGAATCAGAACACCCAATAATAGAATATACTGGGAATAGTAAAGATATAGTTAAAGGGGTATTATTTAATATTAATGATGAAGAACTAATTAAAGCGGATTCATATGAGGTTGAAGAATATGAAAGAATTAGCGTTATACTTGAATCCGAAGAAAAAAGTTGGGTATATATTAAATCAAAACCTTAAATAAAAATTCACTGCAAACTTAAAGCGACTTTTATTGTTTCATGCAATCCAAATTTTGGAGACCAACCCCAATCTTTTTTAGCTAAATTATCATCAAGGTTCTCTGGCCAAGTATTCGCTATTTTTTGTCTATAATCTGCTTCATAATTAACAGCTATATTAACACCATTTGATTTTATAGCTAGTTGAAATTCCTCTGGTGTAGTGGTAAATCCTAGGATATTATATGATGATGAAATAGACAGTTTAGATCGTTCAACTGACATAATTGATATTATAGCTGATATAGCATCTTCCATATAAACCATTGGTAACCTTTTATATTTGTCCAAAAAACAAGTATAGTCTTCTCCTTTTTTTGATGCATGTAACATTTCAATAATATAGTCCGTAACTCCACCTCCTGGTTTTATTCCCATTGAAATTATTCCTGGAAATCTAATGGATCTAATGTCTAATTCGTATTTATGAAAATAATAATTCATTAGCTTTTCTCCAGCCAATTTACTAACTCCATAAACTGTTGTAGGATCCATAAATGTGTTTTGAGGAACATATTTCAAATTAGACCCTTTGCCAAAGACAGCTATTGAACTAGGCCAAAAAATTTTTTTTATTTTACATTTAATTGAAACATCTATAATATTTTGGAAAGTTTCCATATTAATTTTCCATGATCGAAATGGATTCTTTTCTCCCTTTGCTGATAAAATTGCTACTAGATGGTATATAACATTAATTTCATATTTCTTGACAATATTCAATAAATCATCCTGACATAAAGCATCTAACTTTTCATATTGACATTCTATGTCTTTTGGACAATCACGAATATCCGAAGCGATTACAAAAACTCCTTTATCATAAAAAACCTTTTGTAAAACTGATCCCAATTGACCTAATGCCCCAGTAATTAATATTCTATCCATATGAGCTAAAAATATTAAATTTAATGATAAAAAGATTCATTATGTATAATTCAATAAAAAATAGATTAATTGAAGAATTAAATGAAATAAATAAAAGTGGAAGGTTTAAAAATGAAAGAATTATAAAATCTGCACAAGGATCTGAGATTAAGATTGAAAAAAATAAAAAAGTTTTGAATTTTTGTTCAAATAACTATTTAGGTCTAGCTTCTAATAAAACAGTTATTAAAAAAGCTTTAAAAATTCTAAAATCCCATGGTTATGGACTTTCTTCAGTAAGATTCATTTGCGGGACCCAAGATATACATAAGAAATTAGAAGAGAAAATATCAAAATTTTTAGGAACTGAAGATACTATTCTATATGCTGCTGCATTTGATGCTAATGGGGGGCTATTTGAACCTTTATTTGGAGAAGAAGATGCTATAATTAGTGATGCCCTAAATCATGCTTCAATAATTGACGGTATAAGACTTTGCAAAGCTAAAAGATTTAGATATAAACATAATGACATGAATGATCTAGAAAAACAATTAATTTCTGCAAAAAAATCCAGATCTAAAATTATAGTTACAGATGGTGTTTTTTCGATGGATGGAACAGTTGCTCAACTTAATAAAATATGTCATTTAGCTGAAAAATATGATGCTCTAGTAATGATTGATGAATGCCACTCAACAGGATTTATTGGCCCCAATGGAAAAGGAACTCATGAAGAGTTAAAAGTTATGGATAAAGTTGACATAATAACAGGAACTTTAGGAAAAGCCTTAGGAGGAGCCTCTGGTGGCTTTACAAGTGGTCCAAAAGAACTAATTGAAATTTTAAGACAAAAATCTAGACCATATTTATTTTCAAATAGTGTTGCCCCTTCAATTGTGGGAGCTTCAATTGCTGTATTAGATATCATTGAATCTAATAAATCCTATATAAAAAAATTAAGACAAAATACTAAGCTGTTTAGAAATGAAATAAAAAAAATCGGTTTTGAAATTAAACCAGGAAATCATCCTATAATTCCAATTATGTTATACGATGATCACTTAGCTCAAAAAATGTCTGATGAACTTCTAAAAAGTGAGATATACGTCATTGGTTTTTTCTACCCTGTAGTCCCTATAGGTCAAGCGAGAATTAGAGTTCAAATAACTGCAGCTCATTCAGATTCTGATATAAATAAAGCCTTATCTGCCTTTAAAAAAATTGGAAAAAAACTAAAAGTAATAAAGTAAATATTAATCTATAATTTTTTAATCTTTATGTTTTTAAACCATATTGGACTATCATGATCTTGAAGGCCAATAAAACCTTTTTTATTTTTTCCGTATTCTGGTGAATTTTTCCATTCTCCTGTATTTTTTCTTTTATACCAATCTTCAGACCAAGGGACAAAAGATAAAATCAAATTTCCATTAAGCCAATGCTCAACTCTTTTAGGAGTAAAAATAATTTTACTACTATTCCACTCTCCAGCAGGTTTAACAATTTTTTTTGATTCGTCAGGAACATACATGGCATAATCAGCACCTGTTTTTTGCCAATCTAGAAGCTCTGCATTATTGGCAACACCCCATTTCAAATCATCAATAATTTGATATTCTGGCGAATGACCTGGAGGCATTTTGTAACCTTCTTTTAAATGATAAAATATCCCACTATTTCCAGCTTCTGGCAGTTTCCATTCAAGATATAATTCAAAGTTTTCAAACTCCTCGTCTCCGTAAATAATATCTCTTCCACCTTTCCAATCAGCTTCTAATCTTAATTGAGTATCAAATGTTAAAGCTCCATCTTTAACAAGCCAACCTGGTGGCATAGAATCAGAATTATACCCTCTCCAACCTTTAGTTGTTTCTCCATCAAACAACATTATCCAATCACTCTTACTTTTATTTTGGTTTGAACAAGAAAGAATTAAAAATGATAACAGTAATATTTTAATTGTATTAATCATAAACTATATTTTTAGTTAATATAAAAAATCTTTAATAACGATTACAAATTAACTTACATTTTGTGTATTTTAATCAAATGAAAAAAATAAATAGACGAAAATTTATAAAAAATTCAAGTCTAACTGCAGCATCAGCTATTACTTCAAATTTCATAAACAGTTCTTGTAATGAAAATATTCCTGCATCAGAAGGAAAATACATGGGAGATTTTTCAGCGCCAAAATTAAATAATATCAGAGTGGCATTTATTGGAGTTGGTGCAAGAGGCAGTGGTCATTTAGCTTATTTTGGTGGAATACCTAATACAGAAGTAGTTGCTATTAGTGATTTGTATGAAGATAACATTGAAAATTCTATTAAAAGACTACAAAATAAATCTAACGTCAAAAAATTCAATAAAATTTCTAAATATTGGGGAGAAGTAAACAAATGGAGGCTGATGTTAGAAGAAGTAAAACCTGATGTGGTTTTTATCTCTACTAACTGGGATAACCATGCTCCAATGGCAATTGAATCCATGAAAAAAGGAGCTCATGTATTTGTTGAAGTTCCAATAGCCACGAACCTTGAAGATATGTGGAAGATTATTAATACTTCTGAAAAAGAACAAAAACATTGTATGATGCTTGAAAACGTAAATTATTTTCGTGCCGAAATGATGTTTTTGAATATGATTCGACAAAATGTTATTGGAGAACTTCAACATGGCGAAGCAGCATACATTCATGATTTAAGAGATCAGATGAAACAAGAAGCTCGTGGGACGGGATCGTGGAGAACACATCATTATTCAAAAAGTATTGGAAATTTATATCCCACTCATGGTTTAGGACCTATTGCTCAATATATGAATTTGGCAAGAACAGAAGACAATTTTAAAAGTATAATATCTTATTCATCTCCTGCAATGGGAAGAAAATTATATGCTAAAAAAAATTATCCTGAAAATCATAAATGGAATAAGCTTGATTACAAAAATGGTGATTTAAATACTTCGATTATAAAAACTGAACTTGGTAGAACAATTCTTGTCCAATGGGATGAAACTAGTCCAAGACCTTATAGCAGAATCAATTTAATACAAGGCACAAAAGGTATTTTAACTGGTCATAATATTAATAATAATCCTAACAAGTCAAATAATCCTGTTAAAGTTGCATTAGATGGCGGTGTAGAAAATATTACTAATTCTTCTCACGATTGGGTTTCTGGTAAAGATTTAAAAAATATTATTGAAAAATATGAACACCCCTTTTGGAAAAGACTAAATAAAACTGCAAAAGGAAGTGACCACGGAGGTTCTGATGGAATTATGTTATCAAGAATTGCAGAATGTCTTCACAAGGGAATACCTCTTGATCAGAATGTTTATGAAGGATGCTTGTGGAGTTCTGTTACACCCTTAAGTGCAAAGTCAATTAAAGAAAATGGCGCACCTCAACTTTTTCCTGATTTTACAAGAGGAAATTGGAAAACTACTAAACCTTTAGAAATAATTTCATAATTATCCATTACATAAAAAAATAATGATTGATATATCAATAGTCCTAATATATTTTATTATTGTTTTTATTGTAGCATTATCAGGAAAAATTAAGAACCCAACAAGTGAAGAATATTTTTTAAGCTCGAGAAATTTAAAATGGTATTCTATTGCTTTTTCAACAATAGCTACAAATATCCAAGGTAATAATTTACTTGGCATGATGGGCTCTGCTTATTTATTTGGCTTAGCTCAGGCAACACTTGAAATTGATGCCATACAAGGTTTGTTAATGGCTGCCTTTATTTTCGTTCCCCTTTTCTTAAGAGAAAAAATATTTACAGTCTCCCAATTTATAAAAAAAAGAATAAGTAAAAGTATGTCATATGCCTATTCATTTTCATACCTAATTATTTATTCAACAATTACTTTAGGGGCTGCTTTATTTTGGGGAGCATATGCTACAGATATTGTTTTTAGTGAAGAATTAAGTATTATTAGTAATAATAGAATTACAAGAATTGCAGTAATAATTATTATTCTTGGATTATTGTCATTTATTTATTCCTACCTCGGTGGTCTTTCTGCTGTTGTAAGAACTGATATTATCCAATTTTCAATTTTAACTATTGGAGGATTAGCTATTCTTTTTGTTACTATAAAAAATATTGGTGGATGGGAAAATTTATATGTTTTAACTCCAGAAAAAATGCATCTACATTTACCTTCAGATCATGAAGTTTTGCCATGGACACATATCTTAGGTCTCTTTTTTCTAAACATAAATTATTGGTGTGGAAATCAAATGATTATCCAAAGGGCTTTAGCTGCAAAAAATTTAGGCCATGCACAAACAGGGTTACTAGTTGGTGGCGTGTTAAAATATTTAATGGCTGTAATGATTATTATTCCAGGAATCGCATTATTTACTTATGATCAAAGTCTAATTGGTGAACCTGATATGGCTTTTCCTTTTATTGTAAAAAATTATATACCCATTGGTTTAAAAGGAATAATACTTTGTGGATTATTCGCTTCTGTTATGAGTACCGTTGATTCTACCTATAACTCAATTGCCACTATTTGGTCTATTGATATATACAGTACTCTAATTAATAAAAAAGCAACTTCTAGAGAAAAAGTTGATGCAGGTAAATCTTCAATTATTTTGAGCTTAATAACAGGCTTAACTATGGGTATGATCTTTTTGTATATGAAATTTAATAATCCTGAAGCAGCTTTTACTCATACTACTAACGAACTAAGATATTTGATTTTTACATCAATAATTGTTTTAATTTGTTCATCAATTATTCTAATAAAACCGAAATCAAAATCAATCATGTTCTGCTTTTTAATTTGTATACCTATAAATCTTATGATCAAAATTTTTATGCCTGAAATAAATTATTTTTTCAGAATTTTTATTGTTTGTTCAAGTGTTTTATGCCTTGCTATGTTATTGAATAGAAAAAATATCAATTCATTTAAAAACATGCTTCAATTTTACTCTCCAAAACATAAATATTATGGAATAACATTATTGCTAAGCTTAATTTTAGTTCATATTATTTTTAATTAATAAACTCATTCTATTTTTTTTTATTACCTTAAATACTGAAAATCAAATTCTTAATGAGAAGAATAGTTTTAGTATTAATGGTTTTACTTTTTTCATGTAAAAAAGATAAACCTGTTGAATATCTCTTAACTGTTAAAACAGTTGATGGAGGATCCGTCTCTACTACGGGTGGTATATATAACAAAGGTGAAACTGTAACTATATCTGCCACCCCTGATTCAGAATATAATTTTGTTGGATGGGATGGAACTACTTCAACTGATAACCCACTTACTATTACTCTTGAGTCAGATCTTGTCATATCTCCTATTTTCCAAAAAGTAAAATATTCAGTAAAAATTAATATAGAAGGTGAGGATGATTGGGGAACTGTTACTGAAGAAATTGTTTCTTCGGGAAAAAAAACAGATTATTCCTCAGGAACTGTCTTAAAACTTACTGCAGTTCCAAGTTCAGGTATTGCATTTTATAATTGGAATAAAAATGTTTTAGACACATTAAACCCCTATCAAATAACTGTTGATGGTAATAAAGAAATTGATGTGAAATTTGATTATAAAATTGCTAAAGATATTGTTGGGACATGGGAATTAAATTTAGATTCTGAAAATTCAGGAAAAAATAATAATTCTCAAAAATCAAATAATACTTTTTTCATAACAATTGGTTTTGGAATGAATTCTATATTTCAAACCAACATTAATGGAGTAACTACAAATATTTTCGCTCCAATAAAACCTATAGGCACTAATGCTTTAGTATTGGGAAGTTTTGCTGTTTTAAGTAATGTAAATAATACAGGAGTATCTTTATCATTTAATTTATCATTAGTTCCTAGTGGTACTCCAACTCCAACTAGTGTAGCAAATATTCCAGCAAGCACATCATCTAATACGATTAATTTTTCGGGAGCTAGGTCAACTAATACACCTCCAGTTAATCAAAATGGATTATTAGTACCTCCTGCATCAATTCCTGCAAATACCTCTAGTAGTTCTTTAAATTCTATTAGCTCTCAGGCTTTTAATGGAGTCTTTAATCAAATTACAACAATTGTTTCATCAACATCAGTTTCAGCAACAACAGCGAGTTCTACATTACCTCCTCCTTGTTCTGGTTCCATGATTTTGGCAAGTGCTTCTAATACAGATAATCAAACTGTTTCTCCAACTACAACTATTACTGAAATTGTATACCAAGTTTCTACCAATTGCACAGATACCACAACAGTATCAGCCACAGGACTGCCTCCCGGGGTAACTTCAAATTATACGGCCTCAACAGGTAGGGTTAAATTAAATGGGGCCCCTACTTCTACAGCTACAGGAACATATAATTATTCTATACTTGCAATCTATGATTCAACTAGTGGTGCAACAGCTTCTTCTACTGTTACGGGAGCTATTTATATTGCTGCCGCCGCTGCTAGTTCTACTACAGCCTCACCTTGTGCAGGGACTACTACTTTAATTAGCGGGCCAGCAAGTCAAACTACAGATAGTTCTGTTCCAATTACTGAGGTTGTATACCAAATTTCTACCAACTGTACTGATACTACAACAGTCTCAGCTACTGGACTCCCTCCTGGGGTTAGCTCAACTTATACCTCTTCAACAGGAAGGGTTAAATTAAACGGTACTACAACAAGTGCGGCTACGGGTACATATAATTATTCTATTTTAGTAATGTATGCTGCAGCTGATGATCCTTCTGTTGCTACAGCCTCTGATACTGTTACCGGTGCTATTACTATTGCTGCTGCCACTGCGAGTTCTACAACAGCCTCGCCTTGTGCTGGAACTACTACTCTAATTAGCGGGTCAGCAAGTCAAACTACAGATAGTTCTGTTCCAATTACTGAGGTTGTATACCAAATTTCTACCAACTGTACTGATACTACAACAGTCTCAGCTACTGGACTCCCTCCTGGGGTTAGCTCAACTTATACCTCTTCAACAGGAAGGGTTAAATTAAACGGTACTACAACAAGTGCGGCTACGGGTACATATAATTATTCTATTTTAGTAATGTATGCTGCAGCTGATGATCCTTCTGTTGCTACAGCCTCTGATACTGTTACCGGTGCTATTACTATTGCTGCTAGTTCAACAACAGCACCACCTTGTTCTGGTTCTATGACATTAGATAGTGCTCTTACCACAGACAATCAAGTAGTATCACCAACTACAGCTATTACTGAAATAGTCTACCAAATATCTACTAATTGTACGGACACTACAACAGTATCAGCTACAGGTCTACCTCCAGGAGTGACCTCAAATTATACGGCATCAACGGGTAGAGTTAAATTAAATGGAACTCCTACCTCTACCGCTACTGGAACATACAATTATTCTATACTGGCAATTTATGATTCAACTAGTGGGTCTACAGCATCTTCAACAGTTAATGGATCAATTTCTATTGCTGCTGCGGCTACTAGTTCTACAACTACTTCGGTTACTTATAATATTGACGTAACTGCAAGTAGCAGCTCTGATTACACCCTTGATGGATCGGATAGAGATGGTACAGTATCAGGACAAGATCCTGATCTTACTTTTGCCATTGGAGATACAATTAACTTTAATGTAAATGCATCCGGTCATCCATTTTATTTAAAAACAGTTGCGGGAACTGGAACTGGAGATCAAGTTTCTGGACTAACAAATAATGGTACTGAAAATGCTACCATTAGCTGGACTCCAAATACTGGGGGTACTTATTATTATCAATGTTCTCTTCATGCAGGGATGGTTGGTACTATAACAATTCAATAAAAAACTATTTTACTATATTTAGATATTAATCAAAAACCAATTTAATTATGAAAAAATTTTTACTACTATTTTTATTATCTGCCTTTTTTGTTAATGCTCAAAGTATTCGAGTTTTTAATGTAAAAGTGAATCCTGGTGATCAGTCTTCTGTAGCACAATTATTTGAAGATTATCACGGAAAAGGAAAAAGAAAATCTGGTTCTGTTCACCTTCAAAGAGTAAGGTTTTTAAATGATGTTACTCATAGAATTTTACTTACTGGAGACCCTTCAAATTGGGGTAACGAAACTGAACGTCCTGCTTCAGAGTGGCAAGCTTACTATAGAGGAAATCGTTCTCTAAGAACTGCAGGTCCTGGATCTTATACTGCAACATCTTTATACTGGAAAGAAGGTGATAGAGATAAATATCACACTGGTCAACAATGGCTAGTCAAGGTAAATGATCCTGCAAAATATTTAGCCGCTTTTACAAAAATGGCTAAAGCTGTTGGACCTATGATTGGAGACAGAATGATGGGTATGGGTGCTATTAGAATGGGAGATTTAAATGGTGCGACACATTATACAGTATTCTATGGAGAGGATATGAATGATGTAGAGATTATAACTGATAAAATTAGAAAAACTAAAGCTTTCCAAGAATTTGTTAAAAATAATGGAGGTTCTGAAACAATTGTTTCTTTTGGTGTAGAAGATCTTTTGAGATATTAAATAAATTGCTAAACTATTTAAAACCCTTCTTTGTGAAGGGTTTTTTTATTCAATAATATCAAGTTATTTAAATTGCTTTTTATATAAATTTGATAATTCATTTATGAAAGCTTCTATTCAACATATTTTATTTTCTTTTATAGCATTTTCTTTTACCTATGGAATTTCTTATTTAACCAAAATTGAATTAGTTAATTATGCTATAGTGCTTTCATTTTTATTCCAATGGATGTTATTTATTCCTGCATATTTTTTACAAACAGAAAAATTTTTTGATATCTCTGGAAGTTTTAATTTTATAATAATAACCTCATTTATTTATTATAATAGTTTTATAGAATATGGATTTAACCTAGGAAATCTTGTTCTTTCCTTTTTAATAATCATTTGGGCAGTAAGATTAGGATCTTTTTTGTTTTTTAGAATTAAGAAAGATGGAGAAGATAAAAGGTTTAGAGAAATAAAACCTTATCCAGCAAAATTTTTCATGACCTGGACTCTTCAAGGCACCTGGGTAAGTATATGCTCCCTTTGTGCAATCACTGGAATGTCTAGTGATAAAGGGATAATAATAAACCCCTTGTTTTATCTAGGTCTTGTAATTTTCATTTTAGGCTTTACCATTGAAGTAATTGCAGATTATCAAAAAACAAAATTTAGAAAGAATCCAAAAAATAAAAATCATTTTATTACATCTGGTTTATGGTCCTATTCCAGACATCCTAATTATTTAGGAGAAATTTCTTTATGGACAGGAATTGCAATAATTTCTTTTTCCTCTCTTTCTGATTGGCAATATATTTCACTAATATCTCCAATTTTCATATACATGCTTTTAGTTCATATTAGTGGTATTAATTTTTTAGAAGTGAGTTCAAATAAAAAGTGGGGACATCTTCAAACATATCAAGATTATATAAAAAAAACGCCAAAGCTTCTATTTTAAATGAAAGATATTTTATTTATTATTTTAATCCTTTGGGGTATTCCAAGTACATATTTCAGAAGTAAATTTAGAAAAATTGTTTATCAAACCAATGATTGGAAAATAAACATCAAACCCTTATTTAAAAAAGAATTAGAAGGATTATTTTCAAATATTTTTCCAGATAATAAAGAATATATTAAAATAAGGAATTACTACAGAATATATCTTTTTATATATATAATATTATTTTTGATCTACTACTCTTTGAAATAAATCTAATTAATCTTTTTAAGAATTTAAATTTTTCAAATAAGATCCTATAGAATCTTTAAACTCTAAACCTTCAAGAGTTCTTTTTTTAGTTAATTTTTTATATGAAGATAATCCCCATAACAATATCTCTTTCATAAAGTAAATATCTTTATCTGAAATACCTTTACAATATTTATCAATAATTTTTGAAACTGGTTTAATCTGATCAATAGATTTCTTGTATTCATTATCAGTAAATTCATCCCCAATAAAAAGCTCAGAATTATCAATAAACCATCCCAGAACATTATCATAAGGTCCAACTTCATCTGGTTTTTCTAACTTTTTTATAATAGGGAAATATTCATTAAAAATTGTTTTAATCCCTTCGTTTATTAGCAGAAAAGATATATGATCAGCTCCTTCTTGTTCACCCTCATAAACTAACTCAATTTTGCCATTAATTGAAGGAATAACTCCTAGAAAATCAGTTAACCTAACAGTAGTTGATTTTTCTTTATTTATTAAAGCTCTTCTATGTGCTGTACTTATTAAATTTTCATAGGCTGTAATGCTCATTCTCGCACTTACTCCGCTTTTTTGATCAACGTATTCACTTTTTCTAGATTCCAAATTTATTTGCTCTACTAAATCCTTTGCAACATCTGGCACATAAACTGAATCAAAAAGTTCTTTATCTATTTCCGATTCCTGCTCAGTTATCATTCTTCCAATTTTTCTTGAAAGTGGGTAGTGAGTAATAATTTGAGAGCCTATCCTATCCTTAAGAGGTGTTACAATACTTCCTCTATTGGTATAATCCTCTGGATTAGCAGTAAAAACAAACTGAATATCTAAAGGTATCCTTAATTTAAATCCTCTTATTTGAATTTCTTTTTCTTCAAGAATTGAAAATAATGATACCTGAATCCTAGCCTGTAGATCAGGAAGTTCATTCAAAACAAAAATACTTCTATTTGCTCGTGGAATCATACCATAGTGAATTACCTGTTCATCTGAATAAGATAATTTCAAACTTGCCGCTTTAATAGGATCAATATCTCCTATAAGATCTGCTACAGTAACATCTGGAGTAGCTAATTTTTCATAAAATCTATCACTTTTATGGATCCAATCAATTTCAGTGTCATCACCATTTTTTTTAATAATATCCTTTCCCTTTTTTGAAATAGGAGCTAAAGGATCATCATTAATTTCAGAATCTTTAATTTTAGGAACCCACTCATCTAATAAATCAACCATTTGTCTAGCTAACCTAGTTTTCGCCTGCCCTCTAAGACCTAAAAAATTAATATTGTGTCCAGATAAAATAGATCTTTCCAAATCAGGAATTACAGTGTTTTCATAACCATATATTCCAGTAAAAGATGATTTGCCAGAAGCTATTATGCTTTTCAAATTTCTGGAGAGCTCTTCTTTTATAGACTCTGATTTATAATTTGTTTTTTTTAATTCCTTTAAAGTTTTAATTTGAGGTTTGTTCATTTTAAATTCTCTTTTTTTTATTGTTTTCATAATCATCAAATATCATTTCTCCTAAATCATCAAGCCCTGCATAAAAAGCCTTACCATTATTTGCTGCTGTAAATTCTTTAACAAAATGTTGAAGATAAGGGTCTTGAGCTATCATAAAAGTTGTAATAGGTATTTTTAATTTTCTGGCTTGCTTAGCCATAACATAACATTTATTAATAATTTTAGGATCAAGACCTGCGCTATTTTTATAATAATTTCCATCAGATAAAGTCAAGCAACTTGGTTTGCCATCTGTAATCATAAATATTTGTTTGTTATTATTTTTTCTTCTTCGTAAAATATCCATAGCCAGTTTAAGTCCTGCAACAGTGTTTGTATGATATGGGCCTACTTTTAAATAAGGTAAATTTTTAATACTTATAACTTTTGCATCATTACCAAAAACTATAATATCCAAACTGTCTTTTGGATATCTTGTTGTTATTAATTCTGATAAAGCCATTGCTACTTTTTTTGCTGGAGTTATTCTATCTTCCCCATAAAGTATCATACTATGACTAATGTCTATCATAAGTACAGTACTCATTTGAGCATTTTGATAACTATCCTGAACAACTAAATCTTCAGCTCTAAGATCAAAATCTTCAAAACCTGATCTGACTTGCATATTTTTCATGCTTTCTGTCATTAAGATGTTTTCAACAGAATCTCCAAATTGATAATTTTTTGTTTCTCCATTATCGTATGAGTTATTTCCTGAAAACTTAGTCTTATGATTCCCTTTCCCAGATTTTCTGATTTTTCCAAATATTTTTTTTAGAGCAAATTTCCTTAAAGCTTTTTCCATCTTAGAAGAAATCTTCAATAAATCTTTACCTTTTCCATGGCCTATCTCTTGAATAACATAACCCTCTTCCAAAAGATCTTCTATAAAGTCATCGATAGTGTAATCTAGATCAGTCAATTTATATTCTTTATCAAGTTCTCTTAACCAGTCAATAGCTTCATCAAAATCTCCAGAAGTATGAGTTAATAGTTCTTTAAAAATTTCTAAAAATTTTTCAAAAGTGGATATTTTATTTTTTTCATAATTAGAAAAAAACCATCCTGAAATTGGAATATTTAAAAAACTCATAAAAATTTTATTTGGAATTCAAAAATAATATTTCATTGAATAAAACAATTTTTTTTATGATTTTTATTTCACTTAAATTGTAAAATATTAATCATAAAACATAATTTATTGAAAAATATAAAGTTACTT
>CAYUZY010000005.1:0-34170 GCA_964448645.1 uncultured Flavobacteriaceae bacterium | reverse complement strand
CTATTACCTATTCAAAGGGTGCAATAATAGGATCTGCATTTATTGAATTTATAAAAAATGAAGGCATTAATAATATTGAAAAATTTATTGAGAAAATAACAAAAATATAATTTCAAAAACATAAAATAAAGATGAATCAACTAATAATGGTTTTTATTAAAGATTCAAGTAAATATCCTGTTAAAACAAGACTTAAAACTGCCATTGGTAAAAATAAAAGTATATGGATTTATAATCAAATACTTAAAAAAACAGTTCTAATTTTAAAAAATATAAAAATTGATATTGCCGTATTTCATTATAATTCTATAATTTCAAAAAATCCTTTTAAAAAATTTTCAAAATGGAATAAAATTCAAATAGGAAAAGATTTAGGTGAAAAAATTTCTAATGCTTTTAGTTGGGGTTTTAATAAAGGATATAAAAAAATAATAGTCATTGGTTCTGATTTATGGGATCTAAATGAAGAAATTATTTATGAAGGATTTTTAGAATTAAATAGAAATCAAGTTGTTATTGGCCCATCAGTTGATGGGGGATATTATTTATTAGGCTTAAATAAAAAAATGCCAAAAATATTTCAGGGAATAAAATGGGGAACTAAAAATGTTCTATCAGAAACTATAAAACTTTTAGATAATGATCCTTTTTTTCTTCCAGAATTAAATGATATTGATACTATTGAGGATTTAATTGCTAATCCTTCACTTTTTAAACTTTATAATAATAATTTTAAATGAAAGTCAAAAATAGGTTTAATATCTCTTTAATTTATTCATTAATATTTTTATTTATTAATACAGTTAATTCTCAAAAAAACATTAATTATAGATGGGATAACATGTTAAATAAATATGTCTCTGTAGATGGAAATGTAGATTATAAAAATTGGATAAAAGAACAAAATGAATTAAAAAAATATATTAAAACATTAGAAGAAAATTCCCCTAAAAACTCTTGGAATAAAAATGATGAATTGGCATATTGGATAAATGCTTATAATGCAATAACAATAGACCTTATACTTGATAATTTTCCAGTTAAAAGTATTAAGGAAATTAAAAATCGATGGGGTAAAAAATTATATAAAAACAAATATTCATTAGGAGATATAGAACACAAAATATTAAGAAAAATGAATGAACCCAGGATTCATTTTGCAATAAATTGTGCATCCAAATCTTGTCCAAAACTTTTAAATGAGTCTTACAATGGAAGAAAATTAGAAAAACAACTAAAAGAAGTTACCAAAGCCTTTTTATGTAATCCCAAAAAAAATATTCTAAAAAATAATCAAATTTATTTGTCAAGAATTTTCTTGTGGTTCAGTAAAGACTTTGGAACAAAAAAAGAAAAAATAAATTTTATTTCTAAATATTCAGGAATTCAATTAACAAACCCAAAGATTAAATACCTAGTATACGATTGGTCTCTTAATAATTAACTTGTATAATAAATTTTTAAAGTAAGTATTTTTTAAATTTGTTTAAGTAATTTAATTTATGTGGAAAATAGCTCATTTTTTAAAATTTAGTTTTAGCGCTGCATTTGCAGGAATATTTTGCTGTATTGCTCCTGTAATACTATTCCAATTTGGTTTAATAAGCGGAATATATGCTATTTCTTTTGCAGACCTTTTTTACAAAGAAGATGGGTCCGTTGGAATTGGTGCAATAATATTAAGACTTTTTGCATTTATAATAATAATAATCGGAATAATTAAATTTAATCAAAAGGAAAATTGTTCTTTAAATTCTGCTAAAGAAAAGAAAATTAATAAAATCATATTTGCTATAGTTTCAACAATAATTGCAATTACTCTTTTTTGGACATTAGACGAGTTTTCAAGCTATTATTTTGATGAATACATAGTTCCCCAACAACAACTTGAATATAATACTTCATCATAAAGGCTTATTAATCAAATAAATAAAAATAATATTGAATAAAATATCAGTAATTATTCCAGCTTTAAATGAAGAAAAGTCAATTTCAAAGGTAATTAGTTCAATTCCTAAGTATGTGAGTGAAATCATAGTTGTTGATAATGGTTCAACCGATAAAACCTCTAAAATAGCTAAGTCCAAGGGAGCGTTAATATTATTTGAATCAAAAAAAGGTTATGGTTACGCGTGTATTAAAGCAATAGAATTTTTAAAATCTAAACCTCCTCATATTCTTGTGTTTTTAGATGGGGATTACTCTGATTATCCAGAAGAGATGGATCTTTTGATCAATCCAATAATTAAAAATAAATATGAATTTGTAATGGGAGCTAGAATAAAAAAATTAAGAGAACCTGGTTCAATGACATTGCAACAAGTCTTCGGAAATATTTTGGCATGTTTTTTATTAAGAATTTTATATGGTGTAAACTTCAAAGATTTAGGTCCGTTTAGGGCAATTAAATGGAAATCTTTACAAAAACTAAAAATGGAAGATAAAACATTTGGATGGACAATTGAAATGCAACTTAAAGCTATTAAATATAAATTAAAATATTTAGAAGTTCCTGTAAAATATAGAAATCGAATAGGAAAATCAAAAATATCAGGAACCTTCTCTGGGACTATAATGGCTGGTTATAAAATTTTATTATGGATATTTAAATATTATTTTAAAAAATGAATTTTAATCAAGAGATATTAATTGAATACTTTTCAAATTCAATTTTAATTATCTATTTTTTTTGTCTTATTCTAATATTTTTATTCAGTATTTCTCAAGCATATCTTACATACCATTATATTAAAGCAACAAAACAAAAAAATGAAAAACTTTTTCTTTCAGATAAAAAATTACCTAAAATTACTATTCAACTTCCTATTTACAATGAAAAATATGTAATAGAAAGACTTTTTAAAAAAATAAGTGAATTAAAATACCCTAAAAAGCTTTTACAAATTCAAGTTTTAGATGATTCTGATGATGAATCTACAAAACTAATAGTTAAACTTATAAAACATTACAAATCTAAAGGAGTAAAATTTGAACATATCACAAGATCTGATCGTAAAGGATTTAAGGCAGGTGCTCTTAAAAATGGTCTAAAGTCAGCCAGTGGAGAATTTATTGCAATTTTTGATGCAGACTTCATGCCAGATTCTAATTGGTTAAAAAAAATCACACCCCATTTTGATAATAAAAAAATTGGATTAATTCAGACAAAGTGGGGTCATATAAATAAAAGCTATTCTATTTTAACAAAAGTTCAAGCTTTTGCTTTAGATATTCATTTTACTTTAGAACAAGTAGGTAGAAATATTAAAAATCATTTTATGAATTTTAATGGAACAGCTGGGATTTGGAGAAAAAAATGTATAATTGATTCAGGAAACTGGGAGGGAGATACACTTACTGAAGATTTAGACCTAAGTTTCAGAGCACAATTAAATGGATGGAAATTCAAATATATAGAACATATAATTACTCCCGCTGAATTACCTATTACAATAAATGCAGTAAAAACACAACAACATAGATGGAATAAAGGAGGTGCTGAAAATTTTCAAAAAATCTTTTGGAAACTTATTAAATCTAAATCAATTAATTTAAAAACCAAAATAATTGGATTAATTCATCTTTTAAGTAGCTCAATGTTTTTAAATGTTTTCATAGTCTCCTTTCTAAGTGTACCATTACTTTTTTTAAATAAGACGAATTATAAAATAAATTGGTTTTTAAATTTTAGTTCAATATTTATAATATCAACAATAATACTTTTTATATGTTATTGGATAATTCATAAAATAAATTTTGGCAAAGAATTCAAATCTTTTTTAAATTACAGTAAAAACTTTATACTATTCTTAACAGTCATCTCCGGATTTTCATGTCATAATTCAATTGCAGTTCTAAAAGGTCATTTAAGACAAAGAAGTGCTTTCATTAGAACTCCTAAGTTTAATGTTGAGTCTTCAAATAATAATCTCAAAAAAAATATTTATTCAAAGAAAATTATTCCATTTAACTTTTTATTCGATTTGTTTTTTACATTTTACTTTTTTTTAAGTTTATGTATAGCTTTTTTTATTAATGATGGTTTTTTTAAACTATTTCCTTTTCATCTTATTCTATTTACAGGATATTTATTTATAGTGATAAAGACTTTGAAATCAAATAATTAAAAAATGATTTTAAAAAACAAATTTTCCCTTTGGCTTTTATTATTTTCATCAATAATAATATATTCTTTAATAGGATTTTTTATTAGAAGAGAAGAGTTTTTTATTTTAATAATCTCATTTATTTTTCTTTTTATTTTTCAATTATATTTTCTTAAAAAAAAAATAAATTTAAAATCGATATTTATTTTAGGTGTAGTTTTTAGATTAACTTTAATAATTTCTGTTCCTGAATTATCCCAAGATTTTTATAGATTCATATGGGATGGAAGCATTCAAATTCTAGGTATAAATCCTTATCTATATAAACCTGACACTTTGATAAATTACGTCCAATTTCCATTATCTGATTTATTGTTTTCAAAAATGGGTAATCTAAGTGCTATGAATTTTTCAAACTATCCTCCGATAAGTCAATATATCTATTATATATCAGGTTATTTTAATAATGGTGACATTTTAAAACCTATAATAACAATCAGAATTATATATTTAATCTCTGAAATCTTGCTTTTTTTTGGAGTAAAAAATCTATTAATAAAATTAGGAAAAAATCCTATGTTAACAGGATGGTATTTTTTAAATCCAATGATAATAATTGAAACCATAGGAAACTTACATGGGGAAATATTAATGATTTTATTTTTAATTTTTTCATTTTTTTATCTTTTTGAAAAAAAAATACTTTTATCCAGTATTTTTATGTCATTATCGATAGCAACTAAGCTGCTTCCAATATTGATAGTGCCTTTATTTATTAATTATCTAGGGCTAAGAAAATTTATCCATTTTATAACTTATATAGTGTTATTTTCTTTTCTAATTTGGTTTCCTCTATTTGAAAAAGAAGTAATATTAAACTTTTTAAACACTATATATCTTTGGTTTAATTCATTCGAATTTAATGCTAGTATATATTATATAATACGATTTATAGGTTACAAAATTTTTGGATATAATTTAATTAAAACCATTTCATTATTTACACCTTTTATAATACTAATAATAGTATGTTTTATTGCTTTATATAAAACAAATAATGACAAATCAATTCTTTTAAAAAACATACTATTAATTTACAGTATATATTTTTTTATATCTACTACAGTTCATCCTTGGTATATTATAAATCTTGTTATAATATCAATTTTAACGGGATATCTCTATCCAATCATTTGGAGTTTTACTTCCCTTTTAAGTTATTCAGCATATAAAAATTCAGGTTTTGAAGAAGAACCTTTACTAATATTGATTGAATATTTAATTGTCTTTTTAGTTTTTATTTATGAGTTTAAGAAAAAACCATTATTAAAGCATATTCATAAGATTAATTTCAGAGATTTCAAGTCTTCTCCATTTTCCTCTAGATAATTTATTTTTAGTAATTGGCCCATAGATAACCCTGTCAATTTGATTAACATTTAGATTATGAGATGAAAAAAATTTAATTAAAGTTATAGGTGAAGTAGAATAAACTTTTACCCCTAATTCTTTTTTAAATCTATTTCCTATTTTATTTATTGATTCAAATTTAAATTTATCTTTTAAAAAACTATTTTTTTTTCTTATCTGGTTTAAATTTAATTCAGTGATAGTATTATCAAATTTTATATGATAAACCATTTCGATTTTTTTTGAATTTATAATTTTATTTTTAAGCCTTAGGTCATTTGTAAAAAAAAGTAATCCAGAACAAATTCTACTCATTTGCTCAAAAAATAATTTACTATTAGAATTTAACTTAACTAGTTCATCAACTGATTTAGTTAATTTTTTTTTTTTTAAATCAGCTATAAAACCTTTGGGCTTATTTAAAATGAAATATTCTTTTTTTTCTGCTTGAATTATTTGACCATCATATCTAACTTTATCATTTAAATTTATTTTATAACCCATCTTTGTTATAATTTTACCATTTACAGTAACCATTCCCATCGAAATATGAGAATCTGCTTCTCTTCTAGAACAAACACCAGAATTTGAAATAAACTTATTTAATCTAACCAAATCACTTTTTTTACTATCTGATTTTTTCATCAATAATTAAAATTTATATTTAAAAGAGAAATACTAAGAATTCCAAGTAATATCCATGCTTTTAATAAATTATGAATAATCAAATAAATTTTATCTCTATTATTTGACCATAAAATAAATAGAACAATTAAAAAAAATGGAATACTAAAAATGAAATAATAACTCATTAACCCTAGATCTTCAATAATCAAATAATAAACTGGAATAAAAATTAAAAAAATAGTTAATGAAAAAATAATCTTTGTGATCTTACCATTATATACTACTGGTATAGTTTTATAACTATATACAATGTCTCCTTTTAAGCTCTCTAAATCTTTTATTAAATCTCTTAAAAAAATTAAAAAAAACAAATAACATGCAAAACAAAAAATGATATAATTAAAATTTTTAAAATAAATAGATAACGCTAAGAATGGCATAATCATTAGAATTGATGAAAAAAAGTTACTTAACCAAAATGATCGCTTTATGTAATTACTATATAAATAAATTCCTAGAATATAAATTGAAAAAAAATATATAGCATTTAATGAAATTTGAGCAGCTATAATTAATGAAAAAATATTAAAAATAATATATAAAAAAAATTGATTTTGTTTTGATATCAAGTTTTCTATAAAAAATTTATTTGGTCTATTTAATTTATCCTTAGGTGAATCAAAAAAATTATTGATAATATATCCTGCTGAGGTTGAAAATGCTGTTGCTAAAACTATAAAGAAAAAATTAATATCAAAAAAAAGGGTTTTCCATGATTGAAAGGGGGCAAATATATATTTTGCAGTCATGTATTGTGCAATAATCAATATAAAAATATTATATCCCCTTACTATACTAAAAAGACTTAAAAACTTGTAAAAATTGATATTTTTTAATCCAAAAGCACTCATTGTAAATCAAAAATTATAAACTAATTCAAGATTATATTTATGTAAAACCTTTTTTGTTGCTTCATAATCTCTAGTAAATCCTAGTAAGTATCCTCCTCCTCCAGATCCACATAATTTTAAATAATATAAATTTGAATCAATCCCTTGCTTCCATAAATTTCTAAAAGAATTTGGTATCATAGGTGTGAAATTTTTTAACACAATTCCTGATAACATCTTCAAATTATCAAAAAGAGATTTTATATCTCCTTTCAAGAAATTTTCAATACAAAAATCAGAGTATTTAATAAATTCATCCCTTATCATTAAATTAAAACTTTCATTTTTCATGTTTTTCATGAACAAAGAAACCATAGGCCTTGTTTCACTTTGAAAACCACTATTTAATAAAAAAACTGCTCCTTTACCATTTAATTGTTGAGATGGGATACCAATTGTTTCAATATTCTTTGCAGAATTAATTAAAATTGGAAGACTTAGATAACTATTTAATGGATCTAAACCCGAAGATTTTCCGTGAAAAAAAGATTCCATTTTAGAAAAAATGTTTTTCAAAATAATTAACTTTTCTTTAGTCAAATTTTCTAAAACAGTAATTTTATTTGTAGCATATTTATCATAAATTGATGCAACTAAAGCGCCGCTACTTCCCACACCATAACCCTTAGGTATGCTGCTATCAAAATACATATTTAAAGACAAATCCTTCTCAAATTTTTTCCAATCAAAACCAACAACTTTAAGAGAAATTTCTTTTAAATATTTTGCAAAATCAGTCAAAATTTTATTGGATTCAATTACTTGATCAGTTTTATTATTAGGAATTTTTAAAGCACCTCTATAAAAATTATACGGAATAGACAAACCCTTTGAGTCTTCAATTATTCCATATTCTCCAAAAAGTAAAATTTTTGCAAAAAATAATGGTCCTTTCATTATGTTATAAAATTAAATTTTTTTTGCACCTGTGCCTACTTTATCTAAAATGAATTTTCTTTCCTTGCAATAATTAATTAATTCTGAATTAATAAAATCTAAAACTTCATTTGAAAAACTTTCAGGATATAATAAATGAATATTAGGACCTGCATCTAAAGTAAAACAAATAGGTATTTTAGTTGATTCTCTATAATCAATAATCTTATTAATTACATTTAATGTCTCTGGATTAATTAATATGTAACTAGGGTTAGATGTCATCATTAATGCGTGAAGTGTAAGTGCCTCTAGTTCAACTATTTTTATAAAACTTTCAAGATCTCCACTTTTTAATATAGAAATTAATGAATCAATATTATTATTAGATTGGTTAATTCTTTGATTTGAAAAAGGATTATTTTTCATAAGCTCATGCCCCTTAGAGCTCGATACTTTTTTCTTTTTATCATCTATAATCAATATTGCGTCCTTATATGTTTTAAAAATACTATGAATATTTTCTCCAAACTCTATAGCATAATAATCATTACTATTTTTAAATGACAATGAAGATCCCCAAATACAAATTGGACCTTTAATACTTCTTGAAGCACTTCCAGACCCAAGTCTACTTAAAAAAGAAGCTTTGTTATTAAAATAATCTAATTTCATTTCAGGAAACAGAATTCTTTCAATATCCATAAGACAAACTGATAAAGAAGCCATTGATGATGCTGAAGATGCAATTCCACTACTATGTGGAAAAGAATTATTACTGTTTATAATAAAATTATAATTGTTAATCCATGGGACATATTTGTAAATCCTTTTAAAAAAAAGTTGAATTTTTTTATCAAATTCCTTTATAGTTTTCCCTTCAAAAAAGAAATCATAATCTACAAAGTCTTTTTTTCTTTTTTTTGGAGTATAAATTACTTTTGTCTCAGTTAAACAATTAGATAATGTAAAACTAATTGAAGGATTTTTAGGTAACTGAATACTTTTTTTTCCCCAATATTTTACTAAAGCTATATTACTTGGTGCTGTCCATTTTGTTTCTCCTTCAATAACTTGGTCAGAGTTATATATAAAATCATTTTTTTTCATAAAAAAAACAAATATATCGAATTAGAAAAGAAAGTTTTTTATTTAATTACTCTATCTGGAAAATCTGTAATAATTCCATCAACACCCAAATTAATTATTCTTTTAATTTGATTTATTTCATTTACAGTCCAAGCATTAATAATCAAATTTTCTGATTTAATTTTATTAACAACTTTTCTGTTTAATAATTTATAATCAATATTTATTGCTTTTGCATTTATTTTTATTGCTTGATTAATTGCCATTTCAATTGGTTCTTCTTCTGTCAAAACAGCTGTTGGAATATCTTTATCTAAATTATAAATTATATCAAGTTCTTCCCAATTAAAACTAGAAATTAAAATTTTATCAATTAACTCCTGTTTATTTATAAATAAAGATTTTAATAATTTATAAGTAGGTTTTGCTGTATTTAAACCTTTTAATTCAATATTTAAATGAACCCTTTTGTTTATAAATTTTATGACCTCTTCTAATGTTGGAATTCTATGATTATTTATCACATCTATTTTTTTTATTGAATCTATAGTCAATGACTCAATAAATGCGTTAGAATTAGTTAATCGTGAAAGATTTTCATCATGAAAAACTACTAATTCTCCAGATTTACATAAAAAAACATCTACTTCCACAGCATTAACACCTAAACTTATTGCTTTATCAATGGAGGGTATTGTGTTTTCGACTTCATGTCCTGCAGCTCCTCTATGTCCAATAACCATTACTTTTTTATTAGAAATACATGAAATAAATATAAAAAAGAAAATGCAAGTACAAATAGTAATTATTTTTCTCATGATTATTAATTTGGAGCTATTTTAATTTCAAGTCCTTCTAATTCAGGTGTAATAAATAATTGACATCCTAATCTACTATTTTCTTTAACGTATAAAGATTCAGATAACATCGCAATTTCATCATCATTTTTTTCTGGTAATTTATTATGACTAATAACATAACATTGACAAGAAGAACACATTGCCATTCCTCCACAAGTACCTTCAACACCAATATTATTTAATTTACAGACCTCCATTAAATTAAGATTCATATCTAAGGGTGCTTGAACTATATGAGTTTTGCCATTTCTATCTGTAATATTTATTTGAATATCTTTATTCATCAACTATTTAATAACCTTTATGGTAGACTTTGGCGATTCTTTTATTGAGCCATCAAAGCCATGAATACCAGTAACAGTTGTATATTTTAATATGTTTTTTTTCTTTGGATGAATTCTTTTAAAAGCACTTTGACACATCAAAGTAGCTTCGTGGAACCCACATAATATCAATTTTAATTTACCTGGATAAGTATTAATATCACCTATAGCATAAACTCCAGGAATATTTGTTTGATAATCTAAAGAATTATTAACCTTGATAGAGTTATTTTCAATTTCTAAACCCCAATCAGATAATGGTCCTAATTTCGGAGTTAAACCAAATAAAGGAATAAAATAATCTGTATTTATATTTGTAATAATATTATCTGATTTTATTGAAACTTCTGTAAGTTTATTCTCTCCTTTAATTGAAGTTATCTCAGCTGGTGTAATCACATCTATTATCCCTTTGGTTTTTAGCCTTTGAACTTTTTCAACTGAATCTAAAGCTCCTCTAAATTCATTTCTTCTATGAACTAAAGTCAAACTATTAACCTTATGACTTAAAAAAATTGCCCAATCCAAAGCTGAATCACCTCCACCTGCAATTATAACATTTTTATCATTATACTTTTCTGGATTTTTTATAATATAATCAACTCCTTTACCTTGATAATTTTCAATATTTTTAATTAATGGTTTTCTAGGTTCAAAACAGCCTAAACCACCAGCTATAGCAATAACTGAAGATTTTACTTTAGTTCCTTTATTTGTAGTTATAATAAATTCTTTTTCAGAAATTTTATCCATTTTTAAAACTTTTTCACCTAAAGTATAAGTTGGATTAAAAGGTTTTATTTGTTCAAGTAATTTATTAACAAGATCCCCTGCTAATATTTCAGGATGAGAAGGTATGTCATATATAGGTTTTTTTGGATAAATTTCAGAACATTGTCCTCCAGGAATTGGCAAAGAATCAATTAGGTGACATTTTAATTTTAACAATCCTGCTTCAAATACAGTAAAAAGTCCTGTTGGTCCTGCTCCAATAATTAATATATCTGTACTAATCATTTTTATTGATGATCCTCTACACCAACAACTTTTTCAATCTGAGGAACATGTTTTTTTACAGTCATTTCCACACCTGCTTTTAAAGTCATCTGATTAACACTACAACCAACACAGGCTCCATGAAGTTGAACATTAACAACACGATCATTATCTATAGAAACTAAGGAAATATCTCCTCCATCAGAAGCTAAAAAAGGTCTTATTTCTTCTAATGCAATTAATACTTTTTCTTTTATTTCTTTTGAATTCATAATTTTATTTTATTGCATCACATCCAACCATATTAGTAATTTTTACAGCCTTTGTTGGAGGTAAATTTTTATTTCTTTTAATTAACTGAGAAACTAAATTTCGTGAAATTAATTTAAATTTCTCAGCTAATTCAGTATTTTTCTGCAAAGCAACTGGATGGCCAAAATCAGATGCTTCTCTTATACTTTGAATAATTGGCACCTCTCCTAAAAAAGGGACACTTTTATCATTAGCCAAATATTCAGCTCCTTTTTTACCAAAGATATAATATTTATTATCTGGCAACTCATCTGGGGTAAAATAACTCATATTTTCAATAATTCCTAGAACTGGCACTTGAATACTTTCTTGTTGAAACATTGCAATTCCCTTTTTCGCATCTGATAAAGCAATATTTTGAGGAGTGCTCACGACAATTGCACCATTTAATGGTAAAGACTGAACTATACTTAAATGAATGTCTCCTGTTCCAGGAGGTAGATCGATTAAAAGGAAATCTAATTCTCCCCATGCAGCGTCAAAAATCATTTGATTTAATGCTTTAGAAGCCATAGGTCCTCTCCAAATAACAGCTTGATCAGGTTTGGTAAAAAATCCGATTGACAAAACTTTTAATCCATAATTTTCTATAGGCTTCATTTTAGATTTTCCGTCTTCATTTATTGACAAAGGTTTTGAACCTTCAATATCTAACATGGTTGGAATAGAAGGGCCGTATATATCCGCATCCAAAATACCAACTTTACAACCCATTTCAGCAAGTGTAATTGCTATATTTACAGTAATTGTTGATTTTCCAACACCACCTTTACCAGAAGATATTGCAATTATTGAATCTATACCTTTTATAGGTTTTCCTTTTATTATATTATTTGGTTTTTTTTCAACTAAAACCTCAAACTTTATATTAATTTTAGCTTTTTCATAAACATTTTTATGAATAGCTTTTAAAATATCAACCTCAACTTTTTTTCTTGCTTGCAAACTGGGGTTTTTTATTAATAGATCAATATCAACCTGATCTCCAAAAACCATTATATTTCTTATATAACCAGCATCAAAAATATTTTGTTTTTCTCCTGAAAAACTAATTAATTTAAGAGTTTCTAAAATTGATTTTTTATCAATTTTCATTAAAATATTAATTAAAGAATTCTTTAAGCAAATATACTGTTAAGTAATTAAAATATAAAGCAAAAGAATTCTACAATTAAATATATTCAGAAGGATCCCAGAAAAACTTGTCAAAATCTAAAATGACATTGTCTACAACTATTATTCCTTCATTTTCAAGTAATTCCTTCATCAAATTTGTACCTGAAAAATGATGTTTTCCAGTGAGCATACCATTTCTGTTTACCACCCTGTGCGCAGGAATATTATTGTTATTATGAGAATTATTCATAGCCCATCCTACAACTCTTGAACTTTGAGGAGATCCAAGATACTTTGCTATAGCTCCATATGAAGTAACTTTTCCAAAAGGAATTTTCCTTACTACAAAGTATACTCTCTGGAAAAAATGAAGGTTTTTTAAATTCATAAATCATAATTGAAATTCAATATACTTTATACTTTTTCCTTCTTTTAAAAATTTTTTTTCATAAAACGTTTGCTCTAAAATTGCATCAGAAGGAGAATTAAGATTATTATATATATCATGATGAGCAAAAATAATATTACCAGGATATTTATTTAAAACACCAAGTGAATAACCAAATAAAAATTCACTATCTGTCTTAATATGAATAATACCACCTTTTTTAATTATTTTTTTGTATTTATCTAAAAAATCTGGATGAATTAAAATATGCCTATTCCTTTTATATTTTAACTGAGGGTCTGGAAATGTAATCCAAATTTTATCTACCTCATTCTTGCTAAAACAATACTCAATAAGTTCAATTTGAGTTCTTAAAAATGCAATATTTTTTATATTCTTATTGATTGCTGTTTTGGCACCTCTCCAAAACCGAGCTCCTTTAATATCAATTCCAATACAATTAAATTTTTCATTTTTTGACGCCATATATAAACTATAATCCCCTTTACCACATCCCAATTCTAAAATTATTTTAATAATAATTTTAAAATATTTTTTTTTCCAATTACCTTTCATTTCAAACAAATCATTAATTAAAGAAGATCTTTCAGGTTGAAAAACATTATTAAATGTTTCATTTTCTTTAAATCTTTTTAATTTATTTTTACTTCCCAAAAAAATAAAGTTTAATTAATTATTTTATGTTATAATTGATCATCTGGTCTATATAATTCAAGTGTAAAAGAAAAATTAGATCCAACACCTTCTTCAGTCTGAACAGATATTTTTTCATCATGACCATCAATTATATGTTTTACAATTGACAACCCTAAACCAGAACCTCCTTCATCTCTATTTCTAGTTTTCTCAACCCTATAAAATCTTTCAAATATTCTTGGCAAATCTTTTTTAGATATCCCTAACCCATTATCAACAATACTAACTAAAATTTTATTATTTTGAATTTCTTCAAGTTTTATTTCAATTGTTCCGTCGCTAACACCATATCTAATAGAGTTTGTAATTAAATTAGTTAAAACCTGATGAATTTTTTTTTCATCACCAATTACTTTTAAAACGTTTTTATCACTTTGATTAAAAAATAAACTTATCGTCCTTTTATTGAATGAAGATTCTAATGAATCTATTACAATATTAATAGTATCAATTAAATTAAAAACAGTTTTATTTATTATTTCCGACCCAGAATCATACTTAGTAATCGTGTCTAAATCATCAATTATATAAGTTAATCTTTCCACACTCTTTTGAGCTCTTTTAATATATTTTTTATTTACCTCTTTATCATCTAACGCACCCTCTAATAAAGTTTCTATATAACCTTGAATGGAAAATAAAGGAGTTTTTAATTCATGAGATAAATTTCCAATAAAATCTTTTCTAAATGATTCTTGATCTTTTAAAGATTCTATTTCATTTTTCCTTTCATTATATATTTGTTGAAAATTTTTTGTTATAAACTGAACATCATCAGAAGTATAGTTTTTAGTAAATGAAATGGGATTGGATTTTACATCCATAAATATTTCAGAAATTTTACTAACTATAAAAATATTTTGAAAAAATCTAATACAAAAAAATGAAAAGACAAAAAATGAAATATTATATATAATAATTAAATCCCAAGGAAAAGAATAAACTGTAAGATCAAGATAAAAAAATCCAATTAAAACTTGTAGAATAAAAAATATTATAGAAATAACTATTACTATTAAAAATATTGGTTTGTTTTTCAAAACAGATTTTTAATTAAATATCTTTAGAAATAAATTTATATCCAATTCCTTTAATTGTTTTAATATAATTTAATCCAATCTTTTCTCTAAGTTTTCTAATATGAACATCAATTGTTCTATCTCCAACAATAACATCCTCTCCCCAAATTTGATTCATTATTTTTTTCCTTTGAATAACTTTACCAGGGTTTGATGATAATAAAAATAATAATTCAAATTCTTTTCTTGGTAAAATTAATTTTTCACCCTTAACTTTAACTGTGTATTCTTCTTTATCAATAACTAGACCTTTAAACTTAAGTTTCATTGATGGAATGTTATTAGATAAATTAACCCTTCTAAGAAGACTCCTGACTTTAGAAACCAATAACTTTGGTTTAATAGGTTTGTTTACAAAATCATCAGCTCCTGCATCATAAGCAGCTATGTGAGTAAATTCTTCTCCTCTTGCTGATAAAAACATAATTATGGTATTATTAAATATTTTTTTTGATCTCAGTATTTCACATACTTGTATGCCATCCATTTCAGGCATCATAACATCTAAAACTATTAAGTCGGGAATTTTTTTATTTGCTATCTTAATTGCATCAACTCCATTATCACAAGAAAATACTTTATAATTTTCTCGTTTTAAATTATAAGAAATTATTTCAACAATATCTGCTTCATCGTCAACAACAAGTATTTTAAAATTTTTATTTTCCAAATAATAAAATTTACTTTTACAATTTAATTAAGAACAATTAAATATAAGTTAATTAAACTTTAAGTTTACATGAAAAAATTTATAAATAAAACTACTTTTTTAAATATTAAAAACTTGAAGGAGTTTAATCATCTAGCTCTTAAAATTTTTAATTATCAATTTGAAAACTGTAAAGTATACAGATCATATTGTGACCTTATGAATATTAATTCTAGTGACATAAAATATTATCAAGAAATTCCTTTTTTGCCTATTAGTTTATTTAAGACATCAAAAGTAAAAAGCTTTAAAGGTAAAAGTGAAAAAATTTTTTTTTCAAGTTCAACTTCAAAGGATATTCCTTCAAAACATTATGTAAAATCTTTAGATAATTATACAGAAAGTTTTACTAGATGTTTTAATAAATTCTATGGAAAAGAATCAGACTATGTTATACTTGCCCTACTTCCATCCTATCTAGAAAGAAAAAATTCATCATTAATTTATATGGTGGAAACCTTAATAAAGAAAAGCAATAAAAAAAATAGTGGTTTTTACTTATATGATTTTGATAAGTTAATCAAAACTATTAAAATGCTTGAATCTAATAATCAAAAAACTATTTTAATTGGTGTAAGTTTTGCTTTAATAGATCTTATTAAATACAAAAAAATTAAACTTAAAAACACCATTGTAATGGAAACTGGTGGAATGAAAGGAAAGAAAAAAGAAATTTCAAAAATAGAATTACATAATCTTATTTGCAACGGATTTGAAATAAATAAAGTTCATTCTGAGTATGGTATGACTGAAATATTAAGTCAAGCTTACTCTAAAGGAAAAGGCATCTTTCATACTCCTCCTTGGATGAAAATTCAAATTAGATCAATTGACGATCCTTTACAGTCTATTGGTTATGAAAAAGCAGGTGGTATTAATATAATTGATTTAGCAAATATTGATTCATGCTCATTTATTGCAACTCAAGATTTAGGAAAAAAATTAAAAAAAGGTGGTTTTGAAATTTTAGGAAGATTTGATAATTCAGATATAAGAGGTTGTAACCTATTAGTTAACTAACAAATTTAATTAAAAAATAATTTTTCTTACCTCTTTGAATTAAAATACAATTACCTGCAATTAAGTCTTTTTCTTTAACTACAAAAGATTCATCAACTTTTAATTTATTAACTGAAATAGAGTTTTCTTTTAAGGCTCTTCTAGCTTCACTGTTTGACTTTAAAAAATTTGTTTTTCCTGATAGTAATGAAACTATATCAACACCTTTCTTTAAATAATCAATATTAATACTTGCATTAGGTACACTTTCAAAAATTTCTAAAAATATTTCTGAATCTATTTTTTTTAGTGAGCCTTTATTAGTTTGACCAAACAAAACTTCTGAAGCTGCTTTCACATTCTCTAAATCCTCTTTACCGTGAACCATCAAAGTAACTTCATTTGCAAGGGTTTTTTGAACAAGTCTTTTATGTGGATTTAGTTTGTGTTCAGCAATAATTTTATTAATCCTCCCCTTTTCTAAAAGAGTGAAAATTTTAATATAATTGAAGGCATCATCGTCACTTGTATTTAACCAATATTGATAAAACTTATATGAAGAAGTTTTCTTTTTATCTAACCAAATATTACCTTCTTCTGTTTTACCAAATTTTGTACCATCAACTTTCTTTACAAGGGGACAAGTTATAGCATATGCTTTTTCTCCATTTTTTCTTCTAATTAATTCCGTTCCTGTTGTAATATTTCCCCATTGATCACTTCCTCCAATCTGAATTTTACAATCATAATTATTAAATAGATAAAGAAAATCATAACCCTGTATTAGTTGGTAAGTAAATTCAGTAAAAGACATACCCTCATTAGAATCTTTTCCTAATCTCTTTTTTACAGAATCTTTAGCCATCATATAATTAACCGTAACATGTTTTCCTACCTCCCGAGAAAATTCAACTAAACTAAAATCTTTCATCCATTCATAATTGTTTACAATTAAAGCAGAATTTGTTTTTTTTTCATCAAAATCAAGAAACTTTTCCATTTGAAATTTTATTGATTGACAATTTTTTTCAAGAATTTTGTTATCTAATAAGTTTCTTTCTTTTGATTTACCTGATGGGTCTCCAATCATACCAGTTGCACCTCCTAGTAGAATAATGGGTTTATGACCAAATTTTTGAAAATGCATCAAAATAATTATTTGCACTAAACTCCCAATATGTAAAGAATCTGAAGTAGGATCAAAACCAATATATCCATTCATGGGACTCTCTAGTAATACCTTTTCTGTATCAGGAATTATATCATTTATTAGCCCTCTCCACCTAAGCTCATCTACAAAATTTTTTTGCATAATTTTTTAATAAATATAGATTTATAACAAAGAAAGTAAAAATCAGAATCAAAAATACTAATTTTGTAACTATGATTTTAGTTACTGGAGGGACAGGGTTTGTTGGGACTTATCTTCTCTATGAACTATTGAAAGAAAACTCATCTGTTAAATCCACTTATAGAAAAGAAAAAAACAAAGAATTAACTAAAGAGTTTTTTAAATTAAAAGACGAAAATCATCCGAAACTTTTTAATAAAATAAATTGGGTGAAAATGGATTTAACAGAAATATCATCCCTAGATGAATTATATGGCGGAATTAATATAATATATCATTGTGCAGCTTTTGTTTCTTTGGCAAAAAGACATAAAACTTTATTAATGAAAACTAATGTTGAAGGAACATCAAATATTGTAAATTATGCAGTTAAACATAAAATAAAAAAAATTTTATTTGTTAGTTCAATTGCATCAATTGGAGTTGAAGATTTTGATGGACTAGTCAATGAAAATCAAAATTGGAATCATAAAATAAATCATACTGATTATGCCTTATCAAAATATAAATCTGAACTCGAAATATGGCGTGGAACTCAAGAAGGATTACCTGCCGTTATAGTTAATCCAGGATTTATAATTGGATCTCATTTTTGGAACAGAACTTCTAGCTCTATATTTAAAAGAATAAATAATGGTAGTAAATTTTATCCAACTGGGAAAATTGCCTTAGTTTCAGTTGAAGATGTAGTAAAAGTATCTATAAAGCTTATGAATTCTAAAATTCATAATGAAAGATTTATCCTTGTTTCTAAAAATATATATTACAAAGAATTTATGAATTTAATTTCAAAAAATTTAAATAAACCTTTAGCTAAAATTCCACTTACTGAATCTATTTTACATGTAATATTTATTTTTGATAGTATTTTGTCTTTTTTGAGATTAAAAAAAAGGTTTATGAGTAAAGCTTTGATTTCTACTTTAATTAGCAATCAAGAATTCGATGGAAGAAAAATAAAAAAATTTTTTTCTTTTGAATATGAAAAAATTGACAAAAAAATTAAAGAAATATGCAAAGATTTTATTAATAAATAATTTAATTATTCAAATTAATTTTATTTAAACTGTCTTTAGTTTTATTCAATCTTTTCTCAACATTATTATAGATTTTTAAATATATTTTCGGGACTTTCGAATAGTAACTTTCACTTTTAATTAATTGCAAAGAATCAACTCCATGTTTTATATATATGTAAGAATCTAATGACACACTAGAATAATCTTGATTCTTATATGATGATGATCTTAAAGAATTAACTATAGATAAATCATATAGTATTGCCTCCATCTTTTCTTGACTAATCAAATTATCAGGTTTCTTTATAGAGTTATTTGATAAACAGCTACAAAAAAGAGTAACAAACAATAACTTCATTTTATCTATTTTCATAAAATTATTTGTAAAATTCTAATTCCATGGCTGCATTTGCATTAACAATTTCTCCATTCAAATATACCCATTGACCATTTAACATCGTTTTTTTAATTGAAGATTTGAAACAAACATCTTCAAAAGGAGACCAACCACATTTATATAGAATATTATTTTTATTAACTAAATATTGATCATTTAAATCTACTAAAACTAAATCAGCAAAATACCCCTCTCTAATAAAACCTCTATCTTTTATTTTAAATAATATAGCTGGGTTATGGCATGCCTTTTCGACAATTTTTTCAAGACTTAATCTTTTTTGATGAAAAAGATCCATTAAAGCCATAAAAGAATGTTGAACTAAAGGCCCTCCAGACGGGCAATTTAAATATGAATTATTTTTTTCATTCAAAGTATGTGGAGCATGATCAGATGCAATTATATCAATAAAATCATTCTTAATTCCTTCTATAATTGAATTTTTATCACTCTCTTTTTTAATTGCAGGGTTCCATTTTATAAAATTCCCTTTGGATTTATAATCTCTATCTGTAAACCACATATGATGTATACAAGCTTCTGAAGTAATTTTCTTTTTATCTAAAGAAAGTTCATTTTCAAATAATGAAATTTCTTTTTCAGTTGAAACATGAAAAACATGGAGTCTGGCCCCAGATTTTTTAGCTAATTTAACAATGTTGGAAGAGGAAGTATAACAAGCTTTTTCACTCCTAATATTTGGATGTTCAAAAATAGGTATATCAGATCCATATTTCTTTTTTGCTATTTCTAAATTTCTATTAATAATTTCTTCATCCTCACAATGGGCTGCTATAACTAAATCAATATTTCTAAAAATTTTATTTATAATCTCATAATCATCAACCAGCATTTTTCCAGTAGAAGAGCCTAAAAACATTTTTAATCCAGGAACATTATCTTTATTCAACTTTAGTATTTCAGAATAATTATCATTTGTCACTCCAAACATGAATGAATAATTTGCAGCTGAACTTTTATTAGCTATAAATCTTTTTTTATCATATTCACTTACCGTTATAGTTTGAGGGATAGTGTTTGGCATTTCAATATAAGAAGTGACTCCTCCAGCAATTGCTGCTTTAGACTCAGAATTTATTGTTCCTTTAGTAGTTAAACCAGGTTCTCTAAAATGAACCTGATCATCAATCATTCCTGGAAATAAATATAATCCTTCAGCGTTTATTATTTCTTTAACATTAGATTCAGAAATATCATTATCAATTTTTTCAATTCTCTTACCCTTTATTAATATATCCTTAACACTAACTTCTCCCTCGTTAACAACAAATGCCTTTGAAATTAGAATTTTACTCATATCAAATTCTTCTTAATAATAATAATGGAACAGCTAAAATTGCTTCAAAAATTATTCTACTTCCCATCTTAGAAACTCCTTTTTCTCTATTCTTAAAGATAATAGGGTGCTCCTTTAATTTAAATTTTTGTCTCCAAGAAACATATTTCATCTCTATTTGAAATGCATAACCTATTGACCTAATGCTTTCAGTTTTTATAGATTTTAAAACCATTTTTCTATATCCAACAAAACCAGCCGTAGGATCCTTAATTGGCATCCAAGTAATTAATCTAACATAATATGCAGCCAAAATGGATAATAAAATTCTATTCAAAGGCCAATTAACTACATTAATACCTTCAATATATCGAGAACCAATTACTAAATCATAATTATTTTTTAAATAATTTAACATAGTTGACAATTCAACAGGGTCATGAGAAAAATCAGCATCCATTTGAAAAATATATTCATAATTTTTATTTAAAGCCCACTTAAATCCATGTTTATATGCTTCACCAAGACCATTTTTATTAGTTCTTATTTCTAAAAACAAATTTTCTTTAAAGTTTATAATTAATTTATTTACTACTTCATAAGTTTTATCTGGAGAATTATCATCAACAACTAGGATGTGAATCTCGGGAATTTCCTTAAAAATTTTTAAAATTAGAGAGGAAATATTTTCACTCTCATTATACGTTGGAATAATAACTAATGACTGAGACATAAATTATTCAAATTTACAAAATGTAGAGGTATTAAATATCATATATTATAATTAAGCAATTAACACTTAATTCTTTTATTTTTGTATAATGGAAGAGTGGATTTTCAGATCAACAAGTAATAGTAACTGGATATTTTATATCTGTTATTTTAATCTTTTAATTATGGCTTTATTAAATCAAGCTTTTCCAAAAAAAATTAATTATATACTTAATAATTTATACATATATAAAAATTTAAAAACATCTATAAATAAGCATTTTATCATTGACCCTTTTAATATTGGATCCTTTTTAATTATTTCAAGTTCATTAAGTTTATTTTTTTATGAATATTTTATAAAATTTATAGATTCATCTTTTAACCAAAATGATTTTATTTATATTTTTTTATTAATATCAATTACTTTAATATCTAGATTTTTCTTAGTAAAATCAATTTTTTCAATTTTTTCAAAAATTGATTATATTGATTCTTATCTAATTAAAAATCAATCTCAAAATACATTATTATGTATCAGCATATTAATTTTAATCTTTATAAACGAATATTCATTTATTAATAAACAAGTTATAATAGGATGTTTTATTTCAGTTTTTTTAATATGGATTACATTTACTTTTTTATTAATTTATAGATATATAAAAAATAGAGAAAATGAGTTTTTATATTTAATTTTTTATCTTTGCGCTGTTAAAATTTCTCCTTGGTTATGGATATACCATTCCATTTATGAAACTAGAATAAAATTCTTACAATTATGAAAATTAATTCTATTTTGGTTTCTCAACCAGAACCACTTAATGAAAACTCTCCATATAATAGGCTTAAAAGTAAGTTCAATCTAAAAATTCATTTTAGACCATTTATTCATATTGAAGGAGTCAGTGCAAAAAAAGTTAGACTCCAAAAAATTGATTTAAACAATTTTCAAAATGTAATTCTTACAAGCAGAAATGCTGTTGATCATTATTTCAGAATCTCAGAAGAAATGAGATTTAAAGTACCTAGTTCAACTAAGTATTTTTGTCAATCTGAAGCTGTCGCATTTTATCTTCAAAAATATGTTGTTTATAGAAAAAGGAAAATTTATGTTGGAAAAAAAAATATTAATGATCTTAAAGAAATATTTGAAAAATTCAACAATGAAACCTATCTTTTGCCAACTTCAGACAAATTAACATCTAATGTTCCTAAATTCCTAAATGAAATTAAATTAAATTGGAAAAGAATCCAGTTATATAAAACAGTAGTTTCTGACTTAAGTGATTTAAGGAATGTTTATTATGATATTTTAGTTTTCTTTAGTCCTTCTGGAATTGATTCATTAATGAAAAATTTTCCTGATTTTGTTCAAAATAAAACATTAATTGCTGCTTATGGTAAATCTACTATTGAAGCAGTTAATAAAGCAAATTTAAAAGTAAACATTCAAGCGCCTACAAAAGAAAATCCCTCAATGACTATGGCTATTGAAAAATTTTTAGTTAATAAAAAATCATAATTATCTTATTGTTATGAAAAAAAAAACAAATAATTATGAAATTGATGGTATTGATAAAATCATTTTAAAAACTTTAATGAATGATGCAAGAATACCAATTCTAATACTCTCAAAAAAAACTGGAATTTCTGGAGCAGCAGTTCATCAAAGACTAAAAAAACTTGAAAAATATGGTATAATATCCGGCTCACAAATAAATGTTGACCCTAAGTCATTAGGTTACAAAACCCTTGCTTTTATAGGTGTTTTCTTAGACAAAGCAATTAGAAATAATGAAGCTGTTAAAAAAATAGAAGAAATACCAGAAATTATAGAATGTCACTACACAACTGGAAATTGGAGTGTCTTTATTAAAGTCTTATGTCATGATAATGAGCATCTTATGGAATTAATAAAAAACAAATTACAAACTATTAATGGAATTTCAAGAACTGAAACTTTTATCTCTCTTCAACAACAAATAATTAGACAAATTAAAATATAGAAGATTTTATAAATTAAAAAACAATATTTACAATTTTATTAGGAACAATTATTACTTTTTTGACCTTTTTTGATTTTAAAAATTTAACTGTTTTTAAGTCACTTAAAACTATTTCTTCAATTTCCTTATTACTTAAATTTAAAGATAAGTTTATATTAAATTTAAATTTACCATTAAATGAAATTGGATAATTTTTTTCATTTTCAATAAGATGTTTTTCATCAAATAAAGGATAATTAACTTCTGAGATTGAATTAGAATTTCCAAGTTTTTCCCAAAGTTCTTCAGAAATATGAGGTGCAAAAGGAGATAAAAGAATTATTAATTTCTCTAAAACATGTCTACTTGTGCATTTTAAATTTTGTAGTTCATTTACACATATCATAAAACTACTTATACACGTATTAAAGGAAAATGATTCTATATCATCAGTAACTTTTTTAATTGTAGAATGAAGAATTTTTAACATATTTTTAGATGGATAAGTGTCATCTACAAGCCACACCCCATCATTATAAAATAAACGCCATAATTTTTTTACAAAACCATGAACTCCAGAAATTCCAGAGGTGTTCCATGGCTTGGCCTGTTCTATTGGACCTAAAAACATTTCATACATTCTTAAAGTATCTGTTCCATATTTTTCGCAAATCTCATCTGGATTTACAACATTATATTTAGACTTTGACATTTTTTCAATTTCTCTTTTTACAAAAAACTGTCCATTTTCATAAATAAAATTTGAATTTAAAAAATCACTCGAACTACTTTTTAGTTTTTCTATATTAAGTTCATCTTCATTTTTTATATATTTAACATCTATTCTAATCGGATCAAAATCTTTCCAATTCTTAATTAGATCCTTTGATACATAAACATCTTCACCACCTACTTCTCTATATATAAAAGCAGAATTACCAAGAATCATACCTTGGTTTATCAACTTTTTTGCATATTCTTTTACAGGTACTAATTCAAGATCAAATAAAAATTTTTGCCAAAATCTTGAATATAATAAATGACCTGTTGCATGTTCACTTCCTCCAACATATAAATCAACATCTTTCCAATAAGAAACTATTTTAGAATCTGCAAAGCTTTCTTTGTTTTTTGAATCCATATATCGATAAAAATACCAGGAACTTCCAGCCCATCCAGGCATAGTGTTTAATTCTAATGGAAAAATATTTTTATTGTCAATTAAACTATTTTTAACAACTTTTTGATTTCTCTCATCCCAAGCCCATAAATTTGCATTTGAAAGAGGTGGTGCTCCTTCTTGACCAGGCAAATAATTTTCTACCTCAGGCAATTTAAGTGGTAAGTTTTCTAATTTTAGAGGAATTGGAACTTTATCTTTATAATAAATAGGGATAGGCTCTCCCCAGTATCTTTGTCTACTAAAAACAGCATCTCTTAATTTGTAATTAACTTCTCCTATTCCAGAACCTTTCTTTTCTAATTCTTTAATAACAGTTTCAAAAGCCATATCAAATGGTAGATTATCTAAAAAACTAGAATTAGTAATAATTGTTCCTGATTTATCAGTAAAAGCCTCTTTGTCAATAGAGACATTTTTAAAAATATTTACTATAGAGATTTTAAATTTTTTTGCAAAATCATAATCTCGCTGATCGCCACAAGGAACAGCCATTACTGCACCTGTTCCATAATCAGCAAGTACATAATCACCAATCCATATAGGGAGTAATTCATTTGTAAAAGGATGTAACGCATAAGCTCCAGTAAAAACTCCAGTAATTTTTCTAACCTCTGACATTCTGTCTAATTGAGATTTTTTTGAAGTTGAATCTATATATTCTATAACCTCTTTTTTCTGAAATTTTGAAGTAATTCTTTTTACAATATCTAACTCTGGAGCTAATGTTAAAAAAGTAGCACCAAAAATCGTATCTGGTCTAGTAGTATAAACATCTATTTTATGATTAAACCCCTTTATCTTAAAAAAAACTCTTGCTCCTTTTGATTTTCCAATCCAATTTCTTTGCATTTCTTTTAATGCATCAGGCCAATCAATTAAATCTAAATCCTCTAATAATCTATCAGCATAGGCAGTAATTCTTATACTCCATTGTTTCATTTTCTTTTTTATGACTGCATGCCCTCCTCTTTCAGATACCCCATTAATTATTTCATCATTAGCTAAAACTGTTCCTAATTTAGAGCACCAATTAACTTCTTTTTCTGCCAAATATGCTAACCTGTAATTAATTAAAATATTTTGTTTTTGTATAAATGAAAATTCATTCCATTCTAAAGAATTAAATAATTTAACCTTCTTGTTGGTAATTGCATTTATTTTTTTGTTTCCTTCTTGTTCAAATGTTTTAATCAAATCTTCGATTGGTCTAGATTTTTTTTCATCATTGCAGTAATAATGGTTAAACATCAATAAAAAAAATGACTGTGTCCATTTGTAATATTCAGAATTTGATGTCCTAATCTCTCTTGACCAATCAAATGAAAAACCTAACCTATCTAGTTGCTCTCTATATCTTTTAATATTTTTTTCAATTGTATTTGCTGGATGTTGACCAGTTTCAATAGCATACTGTTCTGCAGGTAACCCAAAAGAATCATAACCTTGTGGGTGAAGAACATTAAATCCTTTATGTCTTTTATATCTTGAATATATATCACTAGCAATATATCCTAATGGATGTCCAACATGTAATCCAGCTCCTGATGGATAAGGAAACATATCTAAAACATAAAATTTAGGTTTTGAAGATATATTATGGGCTTTAAAAATTTTATTTTTAGCCCAAAACCTTTGCCATTTTTCTTCAATTTTTTTAAAATCGTAAACCACAATATTAATTTTGCAAACAACAAAAATACATTTATTGATTTAAAAGGAAAAAAGATTGTGATATATACTAGTATTAAATAATTTCAATTTAATTTTATAAAAAATTAAACCATTGTCTTCAAATTTTTATAATAAATATCAAAAAAGAAGTCTAATTAAAAATTATATTTCTTTAACAATCATTATAACTTTTGTTCTTCTTTTTATTGGTTTTATTGGGTTAATTCTTTTAAATACAAAAAAAGTAGCTGATTACTTTAAAGAACAAATTGTAATGACAGTTTATCTTGAAGATACATCCAAAGACATAGAAATAACCCAACTTCAAAAAAGATTACTATTAAATAATGCTACAAAAAAATTGAATTTTATTACAAAAGAAGATGCTGCTGAAAATTTCTCAAATGAAATTGGGGAAAATTTTGTAGATTTTTTAGGCTATAACCCATTATTAAATTCTATCGATATATATTTTAATGCTTCATTTATAAATAATACTTTTTTAAAAAAAATAAGTAATTCAATTAAGGAAAATAAATTTATTAATGAAGTTGTTTATGATGAGCCTCTTATTAATATTCTAAATAACAACATTGAAAAAATTTCTTACATTCTAATAATTACATCTGTTTTGTTTCTTTTCATAGCTGTTTTATTGATAAATAGTTCAATAAGACTTTCTATTTATTCCAAAAGATTTATAATAAAAACAATGCAATTAGTTGGCGCAAAAAAATATTTTATTCAAAAACCTTTCCTAATTCAGCATTTTAAAATAGGATTAATAAGTTCTTTATTTTCCATAGTAGCTTTAATTATTATATTCTATCAATTAAACATTTACTTTCCTGAATTAAAAATTTTAGAAAGTAAAAATGAAATTATTATTGTTTTTACAAGTATTTTATTTATTGGCACTTCAATTTCAATTATTAGTACTTTTTTAGCCTCTAAAAAGTATTTAAATTTAAAAACTGAAAAAATATATTAATTCTTTAACAAAATGAGTCAAAAAAAAATTCTTTTTGGAAAAAAAAATTATATTATTTTGTTTCTATCTTTAGCTATAATAGTAATAGGGTTTTTTTTAATGTCAGGAGGAGGCAGTAAAGATCCGAACATTTTTAACCCTGAAATTTTCAACTTTAGAAGAATAAAATTAGCTCCAACTATAGTTATTTTTGGATTTGCACTTGCAATTTTTTCAATATTAGTGAAGAACAAAACTTCCAAATGAGCATATTAGAATCAATAATCCTTGGTTTTATTCAAGGGCTTACTGAATTTTTGCCTATTTCATCAAGTGGTCATATTGAAATTGGCAAAGTCCTGTTAAATGTAAATTTAAATAATCAAAAAGGACTATTTCTAACCTTAATCCTTCATCTAGCAACTGCCTTTAGTACGATATTGGTTTATAGAAAAAAAATACATAAAATATTTTCTGATCTATTTAAGTTCAAAAAAAATCATGGTTTGAAATTATCAATTAAAATTATAATTTCAATGATTCCTGCAGTTTTAATTGCATTATTTTATGAAAAAGAAATTTCTAATTTATTCAATCAAAATATGGTTTTAGTTGGAACAATGTTAATAATCACATCATTGTTCCTTTTTTTAAGTGATAGAAATTATAATAATAAAGCTAAAATTACTTACAAAAATTCAATTTTAATAGGGATAATTCAAGCTATAGCTATTCTTCCAGGAATTTCTAGAAGTGGTTCAACAATTTCTAGTGCTGTTTTAATGGGATCAAAAAGAATAAAAGCAGCCGAATTTTCATTTTTAATGGTACTTCCTCTAATTTTTGGAAGTATGTTAAAAAGTCTCTTTGAAATAGAAAGTTATACTTCAAACATAAATATAATTCCATTAATTACTGGGTTTATTAGTGCTCTTATTACTGGTATATTTGCATGCAAATGGATGATTATATTAGTTCAAAATAGTAAACTAAAATATTTCGGTTATTATTGTTTGTTATTAGGAGGTTTTTCAATTTATTATGGAATACTTATTAAATAAAAAATCTAAGGAAGAAATTATCAATGGAACTTTACTAATAATTGATAAACCATATGAATGGTCTTCTTTTGATGTAGTAAAAAAAATTCGTAATACAATAAAATCAACATATGAAATTAAAAATATTAAAGTTGGTCATGCAGGGACTTTAGATCCCTTAGCAACAGGGCTATTATTAGTTTGCACTGGTAAAATGACAAAAAAAATTTCTGAACTTCAAAATCAATTAAAAACTTATACTGGAACCTTCCTTTTAGGCTCAACAACTCCGTCATTTGATCAAGAAACTGAAATTAACAATTATTATAACTTTAATCATATTGATGAAAATTTAATCAATAAAGTATTACCAAATTTTATTGGTGAAATAAATCAAACTCCTCCAATTTATTCTGCAATTAAAAAAGATGGAAAAAGATTATATGAGCTTGCAAGAGAAGGGAAAAAAATTAAAATAAATTCAAGAAAAATTTTTATAAAAAAGTTTGAAATTACTAAGTTTAAAATACCTGAAGTAAATTTCTTAATTGAATGTGGAAAAGGAACATATATAAGATCTATAGCTAACGATTTTGGAAAAGCACTAAAATCAGGTGCTCATTTAAAAAATTTACGAAGAATTGGTTCTGGTAATTATAAAATAAAAAATGCAATAAAATTTAATTTATAACAAAAGATTTTAAAAATTAAATATAAATTACAACTAACAAAAAATAAACATAGTTTTTTTAATTTTTATATTTGTAAGCAACTTTAAATAATGAAATATAAAAGAATACTTCTTAAACTAAGTGGTGAAGCTTTGATGGGAGATAAGAATCATGGAATTGATTCTATAAAATTAGATAGTTATGCAAAAGAAATAAAAAAGATTTATAATCATGGTATTCAAATTGCAATAGTTATTGGTGGAGGAAATATTTTTAGAGGTGTTTCTGGAGCAAATAAAGGGATGGATAGGGTCCAAGCAGACTATATGGGAATGTTAGCAACTGTTATTAATGGTTTAGCACTTCAAACCTGCCTAGAAAATAATGGAATACAAACAAGGCTTCAAACTGCAATCAAAATTGAAGCAATTGCTGAACCATATATAAAAAGAAGAGCAGTTAGACATCTTGAAAAAAATCGTGTTGTTATTTTTGGATCTGGAACAGGTAATCCTTTTTTCACCACAGACTCAGCAGCTGTCTTAAGAGCTGTCGAGATAAATGCTGATGTAATATTAAAAGGAACAAGAGTAGATGGAATTTACAACTTAGATCCTGAAAAAAATAAAGAAGCTGTAAAATTTGATTCTTTATCTTTTGACGAGGTTCTAAAAAAAGGATTAAAGGTTATGGATACTACAGCATTTACCTTAAGCCAAGAAAATAAATTACCAATAATAGTTTTTGATATTAATACACCTGGAAATTTAGAAAATATTATAAAAGGTGAAAAAGTTGGTACAAGAGTTGATCTATAAATATGAATGAAGAATTAGATTTTATTATTCAGCTGTCAAAAGAAAAAATGGAGGAATCTCTTTCTCACCTCGATAAGTCAATGATAAATATTAGAGCTGGCAAAGCAAATTCAAATATGCTTAACAGTGTTAAACTTGATTATTACGGAACATTGACTCCACTATCACAAATTTCAAATATAAGCACACCAGATGCTAGAACATTAAGTGTAAATCCTTGGGAGAAAAGTATGCTTCAAGAAATTGAAAAAGCTATTCAAATTGCTGATTTAGGCTTTAATCCTATGAACAATGGGGAGTCAATCATAATTAATATTCCTTCTTTAACTGAAGAAAGAAGAAGAGAATTAGCCAAAATGGCTAAAATGGAATCAGAAAAAACAAAAGTTACTATAAGAAATGTAAGGAAAGATGCTAATAATGATATCAAAAAAATAGATGTTTCAAAGGATATTCAAAACAATTATGAAATTGATGTTCAAGATTTAACAGATTTATATATTTCAAAAGTTGATTCAATATATTTGAATAAAGAAAAAGAAATTCTAACCGTTTAATTTTCCCTGTTCATTTCATCCTATATCAAATTTCATGAAAAATAAACAAAAATGGAATTATTGGGAATTTATATCAAAACTAATTCTAAAATATAGGATAATATTTATTTTACTTATAATTACTTCTACTATTTTCCTTGCTAGTTACTGGAAAAATGTGCAATTTACGTTTACCGAAGCCAATCTTTTACCCATTGATCATCCTGAAAATATTAAATATTCATCTTTTAAAAATTATTTTGGCGAAGAAGGAAACATTATTTCTATTGGTTTAAAAGATTCTGGTTTTTTTAATAAAAAAAATCAAAAATTATGGAATGATTTAAATTATAAATTATCAAATTTTAAAGAAATCATATCAATTCTTTCAACAAATAATTTAATAGAATTAAAAAAAGATTCGAAAAACAAAAAATTAATTACAGAAAAGATCAATATAGATAATAAAGAAAAACTATTTAATGAATTACCATTTTATGAGAATTTAATTTATGATAAAGCCTCTGAATCTATAAGGTCTATTCTCTATATGGATAAGAAAATTATCAATACATCTTTAAGAAAAGATTTTATTTTCAAAAAACTAATTCCATTAATTAATGACTTTGAAAAAAAATCGAATATAGATGTCAGGATATCCGGAATGCCATATGTCAGAACTCTTAATGCCCAAAACATTATTGATGAAATTGGATTTTTTGTTTTAAGTGCAATACTTGTCACTTCAATAATATTTTTTCTTTTTTTTAGATCTATTAGAGCTACTTTGATTTCTTTACTTGTTGTCTCAATTGGAGTAATGTGGTCTTTTGGAACACTTGGACTTTTAAACTATGAAATAACAGTTTTAACAGCTTTAATTCCTCCTCTAATAATAATTATTGGGATTACTAATTGTGTATTCCTAATAAATAAATATCAACAAGAGTATTCTGAAAATAAAAATAAACAACAATCTCTTCAAGAAGTTATTATTAAAATTGGGAATGCCATTTTACTTACTAATTTAACAACAGCTTCTGGATTTGCAACTTTTATTTTAACTAAAAGCAATGTTCTACAAGAATTTGGAATTTTAGCTTCATTAAATATTATAGGTATATTTTTTCTTGCACTTGTATTAGTATCTATTTCATATAGTTATATGGATGTCCCTAAAAAAAGACATTTAAAACATTTAAAAAATATATATATAGAAAATTATATAAAATGGAACGAAAAAATGGTTAGAGACAATAAATCAAAAGTGTATTTAATTTCTCTAATTACTCTAATCATTGGTTTAATTGGAATTTATAATTTAAAAATCTCAGGAAGCTTATTAGATGATATGCCAAAAAAATTAAAATTTTTTAAAGAAATTAAATTTTTTGATATCAATTTTGATGGAATTATTCCTTTAGAAATTTTTATAAATACTAAAAGACAAAATGGTCTTACAAAACTTTCTAGCTTAAAGAGAATAGATAATTTACAAAAATTTATTTCTGAAATCCCTGAACTATCAATTCCTATTTCAATAGTAAATGGTATAAAATTTTCAAAACAAGCATTTTATAATGGTAATCCAAAATATTATAACCTTCCAACATCTCAAGAAAATAATTTTATTCTACCATATATATCTAATTCTGGTGGAAAAAATAATCTTTTACTTAATTATATGGATAGCCTAGGTCAATTTGGTCGTATTACAACTTTTATGAAAGATATTAATACTAAAAAAATTGAAGCAATAGAATCTAAGCTAAATAAAAAAATTAAAAATCTTTTTTCAAAAGATCGTTATGATGTCAAAATTACTGGAAAAGCAATTTTATTTTTAAAAGGAACGAAATTTTTGATAAAAAATCTATTTATTTCTTTAGCATTTGCTGTTTTACTAATTTCAATTTTTATGGCATTAATGTTCAGATCTTTAAAAATGATTTTAATTTCTCTAATACCAAACATATTACCATTAATTATTACTGCTGGATTAATGGGTATAATTGGAATCCCCTTAAAACCTTCAACAATTCTTGTTTTTAGTATAGCTTTTGGAATTTCTGTAGATTTTACAATTCATTATTTAGCAAAATATAGGCAAGAATTAATTTCTTCTAAATGGGAGATAAAATCATCAGCATATAAAGCTCTTAAAGAAACCGGAATTAGTTTGTTTTATAGTGGAATTGTATTATTCTTTGGGTTTTCTTTATTTATTTCATCAAATTTTGGTGGTACCCAAGCATTAGGAGGTCTGGTTTCCATTACTCTTCTTATGGCTATGTTATCTAACTTAATTTTACTTCCATCATTATTAATTTCATTTGAAAAATCACTTAAAAAAGATAAAACAAATAGATATTAATTTTAAAAGATTATTTATAACTTTTAAATAAACTTATCTTTGAATAAAGAAAGTTTGAGAAAATGGAAGGAATTAAAATTGCTGAGTTATTATCAAAAAAAAATTTAAATAAAAGTCATTTTATCTATGGGTGGGTCAAAACTTTTAGAGGAAACAGATTCATCTCTATTAATGATGGTTCAACTTCTCAAAATTTACAATGTGTAATTGAATATGAAAAAATTAATGAAGCTCTTTTAAAAAAAATTAATTCTGGGGCCTCTATAAGTATCTATGGTGAATTAATTCAAAGTCAAGGAAAAGGTCAGAAATTTGAAATTAAAGTAAAGAAATTAGAAATTATTGGAGAATCTGATCCTGATGAATTTCCAATTCAACCTAAAAAACATAGTTTAGAATTTTTAAGAGAAAAAGCTCATCTTAGAATTCGAACTTCAACTTTTTCCTCTGTAATGAGAATTAGATCAGCTTTATCTTTTGCAGTTCATGAATTTTTTCAGAAAAAAAAATTCTTTTATATTAATACTCCTATAATTACAGGTAATGATGCTGAAGGAGCAGGTGAAATGTTTCGAGTATCTACATTAGATCCTACTTCACCTATACTTGATGAAAAAAATCAAATTGATTTTAGCAAAGATTTCTTTGGTAAGGAAACAAATTTAACTGTATCAGGTCAATTAGAAGCTGAAGCATATGCTTTAGGACTTGGAGAAGTCTATACCTTTGGGCCTACTTTTAGAGCTGAAAATTCTAATACATCTAGACATCTTTCTGAATTTTGGATGATTGAACCAGAAATGGCTTTTTACAATCTTGAAAAAAATATGGACCTAGCAGAAGAATTTATAATATCAATTCTTAACAAAATTTTAAAATACTGTTCTGATGATTTATCTTTTTTAAATGAAAGACAAATAAAAGAGGATAAAAACAAACCTCTTCAAGAAAGAAGTCCAATGAATCTTATTGAAAAATTAAATTTTGTTGTAAAAAATAAATTTAAAAGATTAAGCTATTCTGAAGCATTTAATATTTTAAAAAACTGTTCTAAAAATAAAAAAAACAAATTCAAGTTTAAAGTTGAAAATTGGGGTATGGACTTTCAAAGTGAACATGAAAGATTTTTAGTGGAAAAACATTTTAAATGCCCAGTGATTGTTTTTGATTACCCTCTTGAAATTAAATCATTCTATATGAGGTTGAATGATGACAACAAAACAGTTGGTGCAATGGATATACTTTTTCCTGGTATAGGAGAAATTGTTGGCGGTTCTCAAAGAGAAGAAAGGTTAGACTTTCTACAAAAAAGAATGAAAGAATTAAAAATAGAAGAAAAAGAATTATGGTGGTATTTAGAACTTAGAAAATTTGGAAGTGTTCCCCATAGTGGATTTGGATTAGGGTTTGAAAGGCTAGTTCAATTTGTAACAGGAATGAGTAATATTAGGGATGTAATTCCTTTTCCAAGAACACCTCAAAATGCTAATTTCTAATTTTTTTAATATATAAAATATGTTAAAACAAAATCTAAAATTAAAATTATCTCAAAAGTTACCTCCACAACAAATTCAGTTGATGAAACTT
>CAYUZY010000004.1:0-34984 GCA_964448645.1 uncultured Flavobacteriaceae bacterium | reverse complement strand
AATAACAGATAAATCAAAATTAAGCCAGATGTCAAAAGCTTCAATTAATTTAGCCGGAGAATTTGTCATAGATACTAATTATAATAAATTTGCGGATGTTATTTTCCGTTAGTTTAAAATTTTTCAAATTTAAAAATTAATGAATAAATATAAATTTTTTTTAGATTTAATTTTAACTCCAACTATATGTATGTCTCAATATGAAACTCAAGAATATAAATTAATTTCTTATATAGACGAAATTGAGATAAGATATTATCCATCCTCAATAATGGCAAAATATATTGATGATAAAAATATGAATAGAGGGTTTAATTATCTTTTTAGATACATTTCTGGGGGGAATGATTTAAGTAAAAAAATTAATATGACAACTCCTGTTCATATGGAAAGAGGAGAAAAGAAATCATCAATGGAATTTGTTTTGCCAAGAGAATTCAATTTAAAAAATGTCCCAAAACCAATTAATTCAAAAGTTGAAGTATATGAGTCTAAGAATCTATTTTATGCTTCAATTTCTTATTCGGGATACACCAACTCTAGTAAAGAAAAAATAATAATAAAAAAAATAAAGTCTAAATTGTTTGAGCAAAACATTCAAATAATTGGTCAAGAAAAGATCTTAGTTTACAATAGCCCTTATAAGTTCTTTAATAGGAAAAATGAAATAATAATACCAATAAATTATAATGTTAAAAAATAAAAACATTTCTTAAGCTATTTATTTATATTGCAGAATAATTAAAAATACAATAAATGAAAAAATTAAATAATATTCTATTAACCATTTTGCTGTTTTTTACTTTTAATTCATTTTCTCAGTCAGTAGATGAGATAATTGATAATTATTTTGAAAACACTGGAGGTATTGATCAATGGAGAAAATTAAAAGGAGTAAAAATGTTAGCAAAATTAAGTCAACAAGGAATGGAGATACCAATTGAGATAATTCAAATGCAGGGAGGAAAGCAAATGCAAATTATTAATTTTCAGGGTCAATCAATAAAGGCTCAAGTTTTTGATGGTGAAGTTAGTTGGGGCATTAACATGATGAGCCAAAAACCTGAAAAGAGTGATCAGGAAACAACAGATAATCTTAAGCTTGAAAACAATGATTTTCCAGATTCATTTATGGATTATAAAAGTAAAGGATATATAGCTGAATTAATTGGTAAAGAAACTATTGATGGAACCGAAACTTTTAAGGTTAAATTGACAAAAGAGCCTAAAACAATTGATGGGAAAAAAGAGGATGATATTACATTTTATTTTTTTGACACAGAAAATTATGTACCAATAGCAATTCAAACTGAAGTTAAAGAAGGTCCTGGCAAGGGTATGATAATGGAAATAACTATGTCAGATTATCAGGAGGTTGAAGGGTTATATTTTCCTTTTTCTCAAACTCAAGGAATAAAGGATCAGTCTTCAATTCCTCTAATAATAGATAGTATTGAATTGAATCCAACAATTGATGAAAATGAATTTAAGTTTCCAGAAAATTAATAGCAAATGAGTTAATTTTTTTATGAAAAAAGTTTTTGTATTTATTTTTGTGTTTATTTTTTCTGAATTTTCATTTTCTCAAAATAAAGAAAGTGTTGATTTAAAATACCTTTTTGGAGATATGCGGGCAAGACATATTGGCCCTGCTTTGATGAGTGGAAGAATTAATGATTTAGAAAACCACCCAACAAATCCTAGAATTATATATGCTGGTACTGCTGGAGGGGGTGTTTGGAAATCCAATGATGCAGGAACTACGTTTAATCCGATTTTTGATGAATATTGCCAATCTATTGGAGCAGTTAGTTTGGATCCTAACAATCCTGATAAAATAATTTATGTAGGAACCGGAGAAACATGGACAAGAAATAGTGTTTCAATAGGTGATGGACTATACAAGTCTTTAGATGGTGGAAATAATTGGAAAAAAATTGGATTTGAAAATTCTGAAAGAATTTCTAATATTATAGTTAATCCATATGATTCAAATGAGATATATGTTGGTGTATTAGGAGCTTTATGGTCTGATAGTGAAGAGAGAGGAGTTTATAAATCAATTGATGGAGGGATTTCATGGAAAAAGATACTATATCTAAATGAATCTACAGGATGTGCAGATTTAGCTATAGATCCAGGAAACCCTATGGTTATATATGCTTCTATGTGGGAACACAGAAGAACAGCATGGTCATTTGAATCTGGAGGAAAGAATAGTGCTCTTTATAAGTCAATTGATGGTGGTCAATCATGGAAGAAAATTCATAATGGTTTCCCTAAAGGTAAGTTAGGAAGATTAGCAATTTCTGTTGCGTCATCAAAATCAAATATTTTATATACTGTAATTGAAGCTGAAAATGATAGTGAGAAAGGTTTATATAGAAGTGAAGATTATGGAGAAAATTGGAGTCAATTGAATAATGATTTTGAAATTACTGTAAGACCCTTTTATTTTTCTAAAATAGTAGTTGACCCTAAAGATCCTAATGTGGTTGTTAAAGCTGGACTCTATGGTTCTATATCTAGAGATGGGGGGAAAACTTTTAAAAATTTGGGAAATATGCATGCTGATATTCATGATATTTTATTTGATATTTATGACTCTGATAGAATGTATTTTGGGACAGATGGTGGAGTTTATAGAACTTGGAATGGAGGAGTAACTCTAGAAATAACTGAAAATCTTCCTCTTTCTCAATTTTATCATATAAGTGTAGATGATGCTGAACCATATAATGTTTATGGAGGATTACAAGATAATGGATCATGGTATGGTCCATCTTCTGCAATAGGAGGTGTAAGAGCAAGACATTGGAAATCAATTGGTCCAGGTGATGGGTTTAGGGTTTTAAAACATTCTAAAAAGAATATTATATACTCTGAAATGCAGGGAGCAGAAAATGTATGGAGGTTTGATGTTGAAAAGAGTCTTATAAAAACTATTCAACCATTACCAATAAAAGGATATCCGAAATTAAGATTTAACTGGAATACTCCCATGGAAATTAGTTCATTTTATCCAGATCGTTTTTATATAGGAAGTCAGTTTCTTCATAGGTCAGAAGATATGGGAGATACTTGGGAGATAATTTCTCCAGACCTAACAACTAATGATCCAAAAAAACAATTGCAAGAAGATTCAGGAGGTTTATCAGCTGATAACTCTGGAGCGGAAAATCATACAACTATTTTTACTATAGATGAATCCCCATTAGATTCTAATATAATATGGGTAGGAACTGATGATGGCAATATTCAACTTTCTGTAAATGGAGGGAAAAACTGGAAAAATGTGACACCCAAAAATAAAAGTTTACCTAAAAACACGTGGGTTTATCATATAGAGGCAAGTCATCATAATCCCGCCATTGCTTATGCGGTTTTTGATGGACATACATCAGGAGATATGACTCCTTATGCCTTTAAAACTATTGATTATGGAAAAACATGGAACAGTATAATTAATAAAAATGATGTAAATGGTTTTGTGAGAAATATTCAAGAAGATTATGTTAATCCAAATTTACTTTTTTTAGGAACAGAATTAGGACTATATATTACAGTTGACGGAGGAAGTAAATGGACCAGGTTTAACAATAATATGCCGCCAGTGGCTGTTCATTTTATCGATCTTCAGAAGAAAACAAATGATTTAGTTTTGGGAACACATGGAAGAGGTGTTATTATAATTGATGATATTTCTCCATTAAGAGAGATAGATTTAAGTACTTTAAACAATAAGTTACATTTCTTTGAAAGTAATAAGACTATTATGAGAGACAAATCAGATTTTGTTGGCAGTTTTGGTGGAGAAACAAGGTTTGTAGGGGAAAGCAGTTCTTCTTCAGCTAAAATAAAATATTTATTACCAAAGCGCCATACTTTTGGAAAAATGACTTTAGAAATTAAAGATAAAGATGGAAATATAGTTACTAGTTTAAGTCCTGGAAAATCTAAAGGAATTAATATTGTTGAATGGGGTTTTACAATAAAACAACCTAAAGTAGCTAAGGGTAAAACCTTAAGCAGGGGGGGTTTTACTTCTCCTAGAGTTCAAGAAGGAATTTATAATGTGATAATTAAAAAAGGGAGGGATGTTTTTGAAAATAAAATTGAATTAAAATATGATTCTATAACAGGGTTATCTAAAATTGAGAGGGAAAAAAAATACACTATTACGATGAAATTATATGATATGACACAAGAACTAGCATATTTGGTTTATGAGTTGGATTTAATAATTTCTCAATTACCCCCCAAATCAAAAATTTTAAGATCTCTTCAAGAATTAAAAGAAACTCTTGTTATAACAAAAGGTGACAATTATGTTGGATCTGTTGAGTCTCAGTTGAGAGAAAAAATGGCTGATTTGTATAGTAAAGTTGCTGAAAGTTGGGATGTTCCATCCAATTCTGAATTGAATAATTATGAGATAATTAAAAAACGTTTTGAAGAAGCTAAAAAGACTTTTAAAAAGTTAAAATCTAAAGTAAAAATTAAAGATTTTAAAATTGATTCTTATGAAAAGTTTCTTTCAAAATAGAATTAAGAAACATTCTTTAGTTTAATAATTCCCCTTGATAATTCTATTTTACCTGATTTCTCAAACTTCTTTAATATTCTAGAAATGACAACTCTTGATGTACCTAATTCGTTAGCAATAAATTTGTGTGTTGAATAAATAGTTTTGTCATTTGTGTTTTTTGACTTTTTAATTAAATATTTCTTTAATCTTTTATCAATTTTATTTAATCCAATATCTTTTATGCTTTCTAAAAGAATTTCATGCTGATTAAAATAAGTTTTAATAATAAATTCATTCCAAGAGCTATATTTTTTTTCCCAACTTAAAATAGAGTCTTTTGAAATCAAAATTAATTTAGATTTTTTTTCTGCAACAATAGAAACTTTACTTTTACTATTTTTTGTTAATGAAATATAAGAGGAAAAACAAATTTGATTAGGAAGAACATAATAAAGTAGAATTTCTTTATTTAAATGGTTATCCTTAAAAAAAACTCTTAGAGATCCATGAACTAAAAGGGGTACAAATTCGGAAATATCTCCTGGTTTTAATATGCTCATATTTTTATGTAAAATAAGAGCTTTAGATTTTTGAATCTCTTTAATTAATTCGAATTCAAGATCAAGTGTGGTAACGATTTATAGTTTTAAAATGAAACACAAATGTAATATCTATTTATGGATATTAATAATTAAATTATTATAATCTTTAAAAATATTTACTTATTTATAATTTTGTTTTAAAAAATAAAATGATTAAAAAATATTTCATTTCATTAATTTTTTTATTCTATTGTTGTGATAAAGAATTAATTGATACTCAAAATGAATCAAATAGAGATTTATTAAATGAACAAGTTTTAAATATAATTCCAAATGGTTCTGAAAAATATTTAAGTCTTAATTCAGATTATATTTTTGATCAAAAAGAATTAAGAACCTATGATTTAATATTACCTAAATCTTCTTTAGAAGAAATTGATTCTGATCCGGTTGCAGAGAAATACGTAGAAGGAATGTTAGTTTTTGAAAATGATACTATTAGTCCTGTTGGGATTAGATATAAGGGGTCTGTAGGAGCTTTTGTTGGATGTACATCAGGTCCAGATTTTGCTAATCCATCAGGTTATAAGACATGTACAAAGCTTTCGATGAAAGTTAAAATAAATTGGAAAGGGAGAGATGAAAAATTTTTTAATTTAAAAAAGTTACAATTCCATTCTCAAAACCTGGATGATTCTAAATTGCATGAAAGACTAGGATATTGGTTGTTTAGGGAAATGGGAGTTATGGCTCCAAGATCTGTTCATGCTAGATTAAATATTAATGGTAAACTTTCAGGAGTTTATGCTTTAACTGAGCAAATTGATAGTCAATTTATTGATTATAACTTTCAAGAGAAGACTGGGAATTTATATAAGGAAGTTTGGCCTATAGACTTTAAAGGAAATATTCAAACAGATCAATCTTTAAAAAAATCTTTAAAAACAAATGAAGATAAAAATCCTTCTTTTGAAATAATAAAATCTTTTGCAGAACAAATATTAGAATCGCAGGGTGAAAATGCTTTAAAAGATATTATAATTTCTAGAATGGATGTCGATAAAATTATTCCTTTAATTGTAGTTGATAGAATAATAAGAAATGATGATGGTCCATTTCATTGGTATTGCGATGAGTCTGATTTTTGCTCTAATCACAATTATTATTGGTATGAAGACCCATCAACTAATAAACTTTATTTAATTCCATGGGATTTAGATAATGCTTTTGAAAATATTACTTTTTCTACAAATCCGGTAACACCAATTGCAGATGATTTTGGACAAATAACAAATAATTGTCAGCCATTTGAATTTGGCCCATGGAATATTAAGCAATGGTCTGCAAGTTGTGATAAATTAACAAAAGGTTGGTCTTATTTTTCAGATGAATTATTAAATAATAAAATAAATTTTTTAAATGGCCCCTTTGAAGAGAATCTGATTAATGATTTAGTTAATAAATGGGTAGATCAAATAGAAAGCTCTATAAAAGAAGAGTCTGAGGCTCATTCAGATGCAATATCTATTGAAAAATGGAAGGGGTCCTTAGATTTTTTAATTTCTCAATTAAGTTTTGCTAGAGATTTTAATTAAAAATTTAATTGAATTTAAGCAATTTCTTTGTCTTCAATTTTAAAAATTTCTGTTTTGATATCATCAAGACCTTCTTGATCAAATGGATTTTCTATATATAATTGAATATTGTATAGAGCCATTAAAACAAAACTTATTAAAACTGATAAAACCATTATTATTACTTGATTCGTCAAAGTAACTTCAACAAAAGAGTGATTAAATAAAGCTGGAACATAAATAAATGGGAAAATATAAATAAAAAAAAGACAATAAGATCTTAATGAACTTGGTGTTCCGTGGATGTTTAATGCATTTAGATTTTCTATACACCTAGAAATTTCTCTTTTAGTTCCAATTAAACTATCTTTTTCTCTTTCATTGAAACGGTTCATATTTTCATATATTACTCCGTGAATATCTTTCATTATTTCTCTAATATCTTCAATAGTAGTTTTTTGATATTTATCAGTTAGCATTTTATATAGAGTTTTAGAAACTGAGGTTAGAAGAGTATTGAATTTAGTTATGTTTTCTTTTGGCATTTTATAAACAGTTTTGAAATAATCGCTTATTCCAACAAGGTTTGCTCTATAATCAGAAAGTAATCTTAATGCATCTTGTCTTTTTTGATAGGCTCCAGTAATTGTAAAAACAAGAGGGAAAACTATTGCTATGCTAATGACGTTAAAATCAACATAAAGCTTTAAATCATATGTATAACAAAGATAGAATGCAACTAGAGTAGTTATTGTTACTATAAATACTCTAAAGTTTATTACTGCTGTTAGTCCTTTTAATTTTTTCATAGGATTAATAAAATCAAAAAATTCACACTTTCTTATAACGAAATCTTTTAATTTCTATTGTGTTTGTGAAATTAAAATCCAAATTTATTTTTTGAATTAATGTAAAAAAGATAATTAAGAAAATTATTAATTTATGCAATATTTTTTAAGTGTTATCTAAATAGTAATTAGATAATTAGTAATGTCATTTTCAGGCTTAAGGTTAAGTTTTTTTCGTAATCTATATCTTTGACTTTCAATAGTTCTAAGTGAAGCTCCTGTAATTTGAGCAATTTCACTCGAGTTTTGATTCATTCTAAGATAAGCACAAAGTCTTAAATCAGTAGATGTTAATCTTCCATGTTTATTAATAAGATTTTTAAAAAATTCTGGGTATACCTCTGTGAATTGCTTTTCAAAACTTTCAAATGATTTTTCACTATTAAGAATATTATCAATACTTCTTTTAATATTTTTAGACATAATATTAGAAGATTCTTTAGATTCATTAGTTATTTCAAAAGTTTTAATTTTCTTTTTAAGAGATTTCAAATATTCATTTCTTTGAGATATAAAATTTGTAGTACTTATAAGTTCAAGATTTTTATGTTCTAAATCTTTTGAAATAATTTCTTGTTCTATTGTTAATCTATTATTTTTCTCTTTTTGAAAATTATAATTGACTCGCATAGTTATTAGGACAAAAAATAATAGTATAAAACCTATTATTATAATATATAAATAGGTATTATATTTTATTTTATTTTGAATTAATTCACTTTCATTTTTACTCAAAAGAATTTGAGTTTCTAAATTATTCATTGATTTAGATAATTTTGAATTACTTATAATTGAAGCTATTTTTATAATTGAGTCTTTAACTGAAATCAATTTCTTTATTTTATCTTTTTTTGTATAAACTTTTTCTAAAACGCTAAAGTTTTCAATTTTTTCTTCTAATCCAATATTTTCGTTTTTGGTTAAATTATTCAAAGCAGTTTCTTCAGCAATATCTAATCTGGATATTTTCAAATAACTTTTAGCAATCATAGAATTGACTGGAGATATTTCTAGGGGAAAATTTTGAAGAAACTTCAAAGCTTCTTCAAAATAATCAATTGCCGTTTCATATTTCTCAACATTATAGTAATGAAAAGCAAACAAAACATTTAAATAGCCAAAATTTCTATTAAGAGTTGAGTTTGCTAAATCATTTTGATTTAGGGATGCTTTATTATATATTAGTGAAGCTTCATTATATATAGAGTTTGCTTTAAAAATATCATTTAACTCAAAGGCTAATCTTGATTTGGCTATTAAAGAATAAATGATATCACTTTCTTTTTTTTGTTTTAACCTGTAATTATATGATAAATTATAAAATGAGTCAGCAACTATAAAATTATTCTTTATTGTACTTATTAAGCCTAAATTATCATAAATTGTAGATGCCCCTTGGAGTTTTGTTTTTTCATTTTTAATTAGATTAAAGTTGTTTAAAGCTTCTAAGTATTTCTCTTCAGCCTTTTCATAGTCTTTTTGTTTAAAATATAGATTGCCAATACTAATCAAAGTATAAGGAGGATATTCAATTTTTTTATGTGTTCTTTTGCTTTCAGGTATTGATTTAAATAACTGTAAAGTTTTTAAGTAATAATTTAGTGCATCAGCATCGAGACCTTTATTGTTTAAAATATCTCCAATAGCTCCATACACTCCAACTAATAAAGGACTAGGAGTTCCATTGCTTTTATTAATTATCTCAAATGCAAAGTTTAAAGCTTTATTAGGATTTGTTTCTTTAAACTCTCGCATGCTATCCCTAATTTTTTCAAGACTATTATAATTACTTATTTGTGAGAATGAAAAATTAAAAGATAGAATTAATACTAAGAAAAGGACCCTCAAAATTTAAACTTTATACATTACAAAAATAGCAATAGCGCATATTAATATAATAATAATTTCTCCAATTTGTTTTGTGTTTATCACTTTTAATTAATATTTGTAGTTTATAAAAAAACCGTTTTTTTACAATACCTTCCTTTAGAATCTCTGACTTTTTCTTTTGACTTTGCTTTTAAAAACTCATTACGAGAATAGCTTTTACCATTTATAAAAAGGGATTTAACTCCAGCAGGAAAATTATAATGTTTTAAAAGTTTTTTTTCAACCATTTATATATAAAAGGGCATCAAAAATACTAATTATAATTAGAGGTGTTTTATAATCAAATACTTAATTATTACTGCATCAATAAGTGATAGTTTTAAGCCATGTTTCAGCCATAAGTTGAGCTCCAGGCATCGCTGCATGAACGCCATCATAAAGCCAGTATTCAGCTGGGGCATATTTTATTGCCTCATTGAAAACATCTTGAAAGGGAACCCATATAGCTTTAAACTCATCCGATATTTTTTTTGCACTAATTTGATATTCTTTAAATGGTTCAATCCATGAATCATCAACTACTGAGTTTTCTTTAAGAATAAAAGGTTGGCATATAGCAATTTTAATGTTTGGTAATTCTTTTTTTGTTTTTTCTATCAATTTTCTATAATCACTTTCATAAGTTTGTGAAGTACCATTGTAATTTCCATCTCTTGTATGCCAATAATCATTAACACCAATAAGAATACTTAAAATATTTGGCTTTAATTTTAAACAATCTTTATCCCATCTATCTGAGAGTTGATAAACTTTATTTCCACTTATTCCTCGATTGTATAATTTCAGGTTTTTTCTAGGGAATGAATTTAATATAGATGAAGCCGCTAAAAAGGCGTATCCATTTCCAAATGAACTTGCATTATTTGGTAATTCAAGTTTTTTCTCTCTACCAGCATCAGTAATTGAATCTCCTTGAAAAAGAATAGTGGTATTAGGTGATATTGTGTTTTTTGTTTTTTTTGAAGTTTTTTCAGAACACGAGGTTAAAATGGACCCAATCATAGTTGAAAGACCAATTGAACCAACTGAATTTTTTATAAACTTTCTTCTTGAAAAACTCATGGAATTATTTTTTCGTTAAAATAGAATAATTATATTGTTTAAACAAAATTTAAAAATTTGAAAATGAAAAATTTCGCATTATTTGTTTTAACATTTATTTTTTCTGTTTCATGTAATAACAACTTAATTTATTATGAGGATGCCTATTGTATTGAAAATATCTCAATTATAGATCCTAATGATGGTTTAAAAGAAAATCAAACGGTTATAATAAAATCAAATAAAATTTATCAAATATTTGATTCAAGCAATATAAAATTGTCTAAGAAAAATATAATATATGATGGAACAAATAAATTTTTAATTCCTGGACTTTGGGATTCCCATGTTCATTTTGCTTTTGAAGAATCATTAGCAGAATCAATGTCAGATCTTTTTTTAGCTTATGGAGTAACAAGTGTTAGAGATACTGGAGGGGATATAGATTTTGTAAATAAATTTAAGAGCGAATCAAATAGTAATCCTGACACTCACTCAAGAATAATGTTAGCAGGACCTCTTATTGATGGAGAATACAATGTTTATGATGGTTCTAGTGATCAACATCCACCATTATCTATTCAAACTATTTCAGAAAAGGATTTATTAAATAAAGTTTCTTCATTAATTGAAAAAAATGTAGACTTTTTAAAGGCTTATGAAATGTTGACACCAAATCAATTTAAAACTTTAACAAATATTGCAAAAGAAAATAAATTAAAATTAACTGGTCATGTCCCTTTGAGTATGGATGTTATTACTGCTTCAAATATGGGCTTAAACAGTATGGAGCACTTTAGGAATTTTGAATTATCAGTATCAAAAAATTCTGATGAACTATTAAATACAAGAAAAAGGTTATTAAAAAATTCTAAGAAATTATCTGGGGGAAAATTAAGATCATCAATTCATAGTCTTCAAAGAATGGATGCTATAAACACTATTGATTCTGTTAAACTTAATCAAGTAATTAATGTTTTAGTAAAGAATGAAACTTGGCAAATCCCAACATTATTTCTTTATAGAACATTTGCAAATAAAACTTTTAAATCAGATGGTTGGATTGAAAATTTTAATTCTTTTCCTTCACAGGTTAGAGAAAAGTGGGTTAGTAAAATTTCAAAAATAGATGAAAAAGTAAATAAGGATAGACAAGGTTATTCGAATTGGGCTTTAGGGATAGTTAGCTTAATGAATAGAAAAGGAGTTAAATTTATGGCAGGGACAGATGCTCCAATATTTTTCTTAATTCCAGGATTGAGTCTTCATGATGAAATTGCAATGCTTTCAGAGGCTGGGCTTTCAAACCTTGAAGTAATAAAATCAGCTACTTACAATCCTTCAAAATATTTTGGAATGGAAAACGAATTAGGTTCAATTAAGGTTGGACAAATTGCAGATTTATTAATTCTCACAAAGAATCCATTAGATAATATTCGTAACACTAAAGAGATCGAAACTGTAATAAAAAACGGAAATATTCTTAATAGAAAATATTTAGATTCTCTTTTAAATAAATATTAATGTATTATTTTATAGGTATGTATTATTAAATTACAATGCTTATATTTATATAAAATTTTGTAATATATTTGTAGTATGTATTAATATAATACATTAATTATGAAAACACTTCGATATAATCAACTTGATAAATCCGCGGATTTAAATATTAATAAACCTCGCTTATCAGTTCTACCTAATGGTGACCAGATATTAAATATTACTGATATATGCTCTAAAACATTGCCTTTTAAAAAAAGAGAAAACTATAAAATTATTTCAGAAATGGTTGAAAAAAATCAAATGGATACTATAATTTTTCCTTCTTTGAATAAACTAGGATATAATAAGCTAGAAATTTTAAAAATAATTAAAGAATTTGATGATAAAGGAGTAAATGTTTGTTTTAAAAAAGAGAATATTAATACTAAGAATGATGATAAATCTTCGAATACGGTTATATATTCAATTTTAAATTTTTTAATTTCTTTGTTTCAAAATGAAGATGAAATAAGAAAGGAAAGGCAAAAAGATGGAATTGAGAAAGCTAGGTTAAAAGGAAATTATAAAAATGTTGGTGGGAAAAAGCCAAAATTATCAATTGACCAATTTTTTAATAAACCAAAAAATTATTTGTGCTTGGAGGAATTAAAGAAAGGTAATAGCATAAGAAAATCCGCGATAAATGCAAAGTTATCAGCAGCTCAAGCACTGAAAGTTAAAAAATTTGCTGAAGCTTCAGGTAGACTTTAAATTTTTGTTATCATCCTATTACTCTTGCTAGCATAAAACCTATACCTATTCCAATAGCTAGCATAATTAATCCTTTTGAACTAAAAAGCCAACTATACTTTTCTTCCCATGCATCAGGTATAAAGTTTTGATTTTCATCTTTTGCAAAACCAGTTCTGGTTGCGTAACCAGCATACCAATAAACTCCACCTAACAAACAAGCTACAAAAATCAATACAATTAATAATTCTACTTCCATTGAACAACACATTTACAAGCTATTTATATAGCTTAATGAGAATTAAATATACAAAATATTATATTATTTCTATAATCTCTATTAAATATTAAAAATTTTTTGAAAAAAATTAATCTTTATACATATCCCTTAGTATAAAGACAAGGGTTAAAATTGTAGTTATTATTGTAACGTAAAAAACAAGCCCCATTTTATTTATAATTCTTTTATCAAAAATATAAACATTCAGTTATGTAAAAAAATTATTTTATAATAAATGAATTTTTTAAAAGATTTTTATTACTAGATGAGGTTCCAATGTATACTTCATATTTCATTTTTTCTATTTCCCATTTTTTATTTTTTACATTATAGTAAGCCAAGTCATCAGTATTTATAGTAAAATAAATTTTTTTAATTTCGCCCGCATTAACATTAATTTTTTTAAAGCCCCTAAGTAACTTAACTGGTCTATCTATGGAAGAATTTGAAAATCCAATATACAATTGAATAACTTCTTCTCCATCAATTTCTCCTATATTTTCTATTTCAATATTAAAAGAAAGAGTTTCGTTGACATTTATATTTGGAGTATTTACTTTAAAATTTTTGAATTTAAAGGATGTATAACTTAATCCATAACCAAAAGGGTATAAAGGCTCAATATTTTTTTTATCAAACAAGGTATATCCATGATAATAACCATATTTTGTTTTTGTAGTATATGGATTAAAAGAAGGATAATCGCTTTCATTTTTAGCAATTGTAAAAGGTAGTTTGCCACTTGGATTATAATCTCCATATAAAACTTTTGCAATTGCATTACCACCTTCCATTCCTCCATACCAAGAGAATAAAATAGATGGAACTAATTCATTCCATTCTTTCATGTCAATTGCAGAACTTCCAACATATATGACAACCAAATTCTTATTTACTTTAGATAATTCTTTTATAAGAGTTATATCTTTTTTATTTAATTTAAGAGATTCTCGATCACCTCCAAGTCCTCTTTCTCCTATTAATCTCCCCTGTTTAGAGGACTCTAAAACATTAGATTGCATATTCATTGAAATTGCGGGAACATATTCACCCTCCTCATTTGAGGCATATCCAATAATTAAAATAACTTGATTCGATTTTTCAGCATCATTAATTGCTGATTTAAGATTTTCACCATTATTTAAAATTATATCGTTATTTAAATTTTTGTGATAATTTTTAAGTCCTTCATAGGGCGTAATCACATATTTTGATTTAGAATTACTACTTCCTTGATCCCCAACATTTTGTTCATTTGCTAGTCTTCCTATTAAAGCGATTTTAATTTTCTCGTCTTTTTTAAAAGGAAGGATTTTTTCATTTTTAATTAAAACCATACTCTTTAATGCAGCCTCAAGTGCAAGTTCAGTATGACTTTTACTTGCAATTAATGATTTATCATAGTTCATTATATCTTTCTCAAAAGCGTAAGGCAGCCTTGTTTTTAATATTCTCAGAAGATTTCTATTAATTAAATCTTCTGAAATTTTACCTTTTTTAATAGCCTTTTTAATATTTTCATGACTGTAATGATTATGCACAGGCATTTCAATTTCCATTCCAGCTATAAGTCCATTTGATGTATTATGTGTTCCATAAAACCAATCTGAAGAAACAAAACCTTCAAAACCCCATTCTTCTCTTAGTATATCATTTAATAAATATTTATTTTCAGACATGTAATAACCATTAACACTATTATAAGCGGTCATTAATGATGGGGTTTTACCTTTAATAACAACTTTTTTAAAATGGGGCAAATAAACCTCTCTTAATGCTCTTTCTTTTATAGTCACATTAACAAACCACCTTGAATTTTCAATACTATTAAGAGCAAAATGTTTAGGACAAGCCATAACATTATGTTTTTTATAACTTTCTGTAGCAGCGACTCCAAATTCACCAAGTAACCAGGGATCTTCACCATAAGTTTCTTGAGCTCTTCCCCATCCAGGATGTCTTAATAAATTTATACATGGAGTAAATGCATAATTAGCTCCGTTAGCCCTCATTTCAATTGCAATTATTTCATTCACTTTTTTTTCTAAATTAATATCCCAACTTGCTCCTCTAGCTATGGCAACAGGAAATGTGGTAACTCCTTTAGATTCTTTTTTAATTACTCTGGCTCCTCTAGGACCATCTGAACCAACTAATGGAGGAATTTTTAATCTTTCATTTTCCCCTACGTAAACGTGAGGAAAAACACCATTAATTGCATAGTTAACTATGAATTTAATCCAACCAGAAAATTTCTTTTCACCAGAAAGTTGATCAATCTTTTCATCTAATGTCATTTGAGAAATTAAATAATTAGAAAGGGTATCATAGTTTTCTTCAATTCCAATTTTTTGAAAAATCTTTTTATCTCCTTTAATTGGATAGTCTTTATAATTAGATGCGGTGATATAAAAATAAGTACTAAATGAAGTAATTATTAAGAATAAAAGAGTAAACCCTATAATTATATTTTTTAATATTTTTTTCATAAATACCTAAATTTTTTTTGAAACAGATTAAAAATAAATTCAATTATAATATATTTATTTAATTCTAAAAATATAATTATGCGTAGAATTTTATTTTTATTTTTTTTAACTATTATTTCGACACTCTTTTCTCAAGAGAAGAACTTGGCTCAAAAACTAGGTTATAAAAAAAATGCTAAACTTTTAATTATTCATGGAGATGATATTGGAATGTCTAATTCAGTGACAAAAGCTTCTTTTGATGGATTTGTAAATTCTTCAATTAACTCTGGAAGTGTCATGGTTCCATGCCCTTGGTTATTGGAGGTAGTTGATTTTTTTAATAAGAACCCAGAATTTGACTTGGGACTTCATTTAACTTTAACAGCCGAGTGGAAAAATTATAAATGGGATGGTGCATCATCTTCAAATGAAATATCTTCATTATTAAATGATAAGAATCATTTTTATGATAATACAACTGATGTTTTTTTTAAAGCTAAGCCTGAAGAGGTCAGAAAAGAGATTCAAGCCCAGATTGATTTATCAAGATCTGTTGGCCTTAATCCATCTCACATTGACAGTCATATGGGGTCGCTTTTTGTAAAAAAAGAATTATTTAAAGTTTATTTGGAAGTAGCTCACCAAAATAAATTAATAAGTTTTGTTCCTCCTAGAATTAGCGATTTTTTTGACCAAGAATTTCCAAAACCTGATTATGTAGTACTTGTAGATGATTTTTTTATGTTATATCCTATGTCTGATAAAGAATTTGTAGAGAAAAATGTTGGAAAAAAACAAGCAGATAACATTTTAGTTTCTGATTATAATTTAAAAGAATGGATAAAAAAATATTCTGCTAAAATTGAATCTTTAAAACCCGGCCTAACAGTTATACTAGTTCATTTAGGATATGATGATAATGAACTTAAAGCTATAACTGTTGATCATCCAGAATATGGATCTTATTGGAGACAATTAGATTATGAAGCTTTAAAATCTAAACAGATAAAAAATATAATAAAGAATAATAATGTAAAGTTGGTTACTTGGAAAGAAATTCAAAATATAGTTTACCCAGAGAAATAGATTAATTCAATTTCATCTCAGCATCTATCCAATTTAAGAAACTTAAAGTGTTTTTTTTGCCTTTATCAGAAATATATTCTTTATTTAAATAAAGAGCTTTAAAAAGTTCAGAGAACATATAAGCTGAAATTTCATTTGGGTGATCTAAGCCTCTATTTACAGGAAAAGAATTTTTATAGAAAACAATATCTGACAGTTCTAATGAAATTAAATTTTTATTTAAGTCTTTTTTTACTTTGAAATTTTCATTAAACCTTTCAACTATAAAAACTTTATCTACAAAATCTTTTCCCATGATCGGAATTTTTGAAGATTTATTTAAAAGTGTTCTAACCCAATAAAATTCATTTAATTTCTTTTCATTTTTTATTAACCATTCAGGAATTGGAGCATCTGGATTTGAAACTTGATTTAACTCTATTTGTTTTTCAGTTTTTACTTTTCCTCTTTCAAAATCCCAATAGTCTAAATAAAGTTTATCAAATCTTGATTTGAAGGTTCTTTGAAGAGAATGCATTTGCTCATGAACTAATAGCCCACCAAGTTTTGATATAAGATCTGATTTTAAATTTTTATCCATATTCTCATCCCAACCTTTAATTAGCCTATCAATATATTTTTGACTTAGAATTATATACGTTCCTCTAGTATGTGCAAATCCTCCGCAGAGCCAACTCTTAACTTTTATAAATCTCCATGGATGATTGTACATCAGTGAAATATTATTCTTTATTAGAGTTTTGAGAACTTCATTAACTGCATAAGTTATTATTTCTTTCTCTTTGGTATTAAAATTAATTACTGCCGATTGAAATTTTTTTCTTGCAAAATCTCTAGCTTTATGTAAATTTTTATGCGGAACTTCTTCATTAATAAATGTAGTAATTTCTCTAATCTGTAAATTGGAGAAGTATGGTTCAAAGGATTCATCTAAAATAGCAATTTCACCTTCTTTTTTAGATAAAAATTTTACTCTTGGATGAATTAAAGGGCTTTTTAATATTTTATTTATTTGATATTCATTTAAACTATATTTAGGATTAATTCTATCTTTAAATTCTCCTTCTCCCTGAATGTTTGGTATATCATTTTCAACATCTGGATCATCAACGACATGTCTTAGTGATAAATTATGACCTATTTCATGAGCTATAACAAATGCCTGCATATTTCTATATTTTTCATAGGATTTAAATTTATTTTCTCCAAGTGAAATAAAAATTAGATTTCCATTCATTTTTGCTCTTCCTAGGGGACCTTTATTTCCATCTACAGCATTAACAAAAAACATATTCACAATATCATTTTGACCTTTGATTAATTTTTGTTTTTCAGCTATCTGTACAATCTTATCTAAATTAATTTTTCCATCTCTTGCTTTGGTATTATTAAAATAAATAGGCTCTAGGAATCTAAAACTAATTCCTGCTTTTTCATATGCTTTATTAATTAGCTTTTTAGGAATATTTATGGATGCAGGATTTTCCCCTTTATTATTTTGGAGCACAATCGGTTGAACAATTAATATATATGGTTTAAGTGAATTTAAATCTTGTGCTTGAGTATTTTGAGTAATAAATATTAAAAAGAATATTGATAAAAAGAGAATTCTCATAGTTTAATTTTTCTAATACTCTGTTTAATTTCAGGAATCATTGAAGGAGGCATACTTAGTTCTTTAACACCCATTTTTATAAACTTTTTTAATAATTCTTTTTTTGAAGCAATTTCTCCACAAATTCCAACCCATTTTCCTTTTTTTTGGGAAATATTACAAACATTTTCTATAAGCTTCATAATAGTAGGAATAGCTTTTTCATGATATTTAGCAACGTTTTCATTTGTTCTATCTGCTGCCATTAAAAATTGTGATAAATCATTAGTTCCGAATGAGAAGAAATCAACATGATCAATAAACTCTTCAGCATTTATTGCCACATTTGGTGTCTCAACCATAATTCCCAAAGGGATATTATTTTTAGAAGCGTTTAGATTATTAGATTCTTTAATTATCGCTTTTTTTATTTTTTTTACCTCATCTATATCAGAAATCATAGGACATAATATCTTCACATTATTATTAAAAGATAATCTAATCAAAGCTCTTAATTGAGGTTTTAAAAGTTTGTCATAATATTTAAACCCAAGTCTAAGAGCTCTATCGCCCATAGCAGGATTTTGTTCATAAGGTTGATCTATATAATCAACTTTTTTATCAGACCCAAAGTCTGAAAGCCTTATTATAAATTCTCTTTTTGGTAAAACACTTATAATGTTACTATAAATTTTAAATTGTTCTTCTTCTGTGGGAAATTTTTTTCTGTTTAAAAAACAAAACTCGGTTCTTAAAAGACCTATACCATCAGCCCCATATTTTAATGCTTTTCTGACTTCATCTAAGCTTCCAATATTTGCATTTATTTTAATAACTTGACCTGAAATTGTTTTAGCAATTTCTTTGTTATTTTTAATAGCCTTTTTAAAGTTTTCTTTATATATATTTTTTTTGATTTTATATTCTTTTAATTGTTCACGGTTAGGGTTATAAATTACTTCTCCTTTTTGTCCATTTAAAATTAATTTGATATTATTCTTTAATTTGGTAATTTTTGATTTTATACCAACAACTGCAGGAATTTCCATTGCTTTTGAAATTATTGAAACATGGTCGGTTGATCCTCCTTCAGCGGTTACAATTCCCTTTATGTTTTTTGAATCAATTGAAGCAAGTTCATTGGTAGAGATCTTTTCTGAAACAATTATTTTTGGACTAGATAAATTAATATTTATACTTGATTTACCGATTAAAATATCAAGAAGTTCATTAGAAATTTCTATAATATCAGAAGCACGATTACTTATATATTCATCCTTTATTTTACTAATAATTTTGGCATATTCTTCAGAACAATATTTATAAGAATATTCAGCTGAAAATTTATTATTCTTAATAAGATGAGTTGTTTTTTCTATAAGATCAGGGTCTTTTAAAATTCCTAGGTTTGAATCATAAATAGAGAGATCTTCTTTAGAAATTTTGTGTTTAACTTTTTCCTTTAAATCAAGTATTTTTTTTTCTAGAATTGATATTGCATTATTTAGTCTTCTTATTTCAAATATTGGTTCATTCTTTGATTTTTTTTTAATTACAGAATGATTGTGTCTTTTTATAAAAAAGATTTCACCTATTTCTATCCCTGGAGATGCCCCTATGCCTTTTATTTTATTTATGGTTCAAGAATTAAAATTATTATCAATAAAATTTTTCAAATGATTAATTGAAATTTCTTCATCTTTTCCTTCACAAGAAAGAATAACTGAATCACCACTTTTAACACCTAGACTCATAATTGACAACATACTTTTTCCATTAACTTTTTTATCTTTAAATTCAATATTTACGATTGATTTGAATTTACTAGCTTCTTTAGAAAATATTGATGCAGTTCGAGCATGAAAACCAATCTTATCATTAATTTGAATTTTGATTTTTTTCATTTTTCTTGTTCAAGTAAATTTTCAGCCATATCCAAAATTTCAGAAGGGTTTCTAACTGCTTTATTTACACTAACATCTAAGACAATTTTATTCTCAAATCTATTTTTTCCTGATATAGTTACCATTTTAGCTATAATAACTATATCAGCATCTTCTATTTCTTTTTTTGAAAGTTTAACCGGTATTTTATGTCCACCTTGTTCTTCAACACATAATTGATAACTTCGTTTTTCACATTCTTTTTTAATAGCTAATGCTGCCATTTTACTGTGAGCTACACCTGCAAGACAAGATGTTATTAATGCAATTTTCATAACTATAAATATATTAATTAATTCATTTTTTCTTCAGCAGCTTCAAGAGCTTTAATATCTCTATTACTAATTCCTTTTAAAAAATTTACTATTAAAGCAACAGTAATTGTTCCAGCTAAAACAGAAAGAACAAATACTAATGGCTTGTTGTAAAAAAACCATTGTGCAATTCCAAGCACAGGAGTACTTAATTCTAGTAAAAAGAATCCTGCTATTAAACCTGTTAAAGTTGTTCCAATAGCAGTCGCTATAGTTACTCTTATTAAGTCCCCCGCAGCTAAAGGAATTACTATTTCAGTAAAGCCTCCAATTATAGCATATAGCCATGAATTTTTTGCATATTGTTTTTCAGTTTTAGTATAAAGATTCGGTTTAAAAAAAGTTGCTAAACAAAGACCTAAAGGAGGAACGGTAACGATAGAACCGCATATTCCTAGTGGTACATATAAGTCTATATCCATAACTGCTGTAGCAAATGTACTTTGAGTTTTACTAAAAGGACCACCATAATCAATTCCTCCTAAGAACCCCATAACACCACCCATAGCAGCGGATCCATCTTTATTTAAACTACTTAAAAATGCAGTTAAAAAATCCATTAATTTAGCTATAGGAGGCCCCATAAAATAAACAAGAAAAAGGGAAACTATAATTGTGCTAAAAACAGGGGCTATAAATCCCCATGTACTTTGAAGGATATTTGTGAGTTCTATTTTTAGTAACATATATGTAACATATCCAACAAGTATTCCTCCAAAAAGAGCTCCTAAATAACCAGTGTTGATCTGTTGAGCTAGAATACCAATAATAAAACCTGGAGCAATGCCAGGAGTATCACTGATACTATATGCTGTATAAGCAGCCATTATCGGAACAAAATATTTAAGACCAATCTCACCAATAGTTTTAAAAATTTGCCAAATTGAATCATCAGAAAAATTGGTTCCTCCCAATACGGCTAAACTACCTACCATTCCTCCAATTAAAATAACAGGAAGCATATATGAAACACCTGTTCTAAAATGAAGTCCAGTGTTCATAAAAATGTCTTTAGTTTCTTTCCAATATTTCATTTATTGTTGATTTTAAAAGTATTTTCAATTTCACTTATAACTTTAGAATTTTTCCATTTTTTTCTTATTTTTTCATCAAGAGCTAAACTTGCAATTTTAGACATTATTTCAATGTGTGAATTTTCTTTAGTTTCGATTTTTGGAATTGCTAACAATAACACAAAACAAACAGAATCATCATTTTCATCCCAAATCAATCCGTCTGATCTTCCAAAAACAATTCCAGATTCAAGAACTTCAGTTGATTCACAATGAGGAATTGCCACTCCATAACCACAGTAGGTAGAAAGTATATTTTCCCTTTGATTAATCTCATTAATAAAATTATTTAAATTATTAATTTTCCCATTCTCTTTGAGTATCATGGATAATTCTTTTATAGCTTCAAATTTGTTTTTTGAATCTAGTGATAATTTTATTTGTGGACTGATTTTCAATTTATTTGGGCATTATTTATAGAACTTCTACATTTATTTACAGCATTAGTTATTCCATCAGGATCTTTAAAAATAGCTGAAGAAAATACTACAACATCGGGATCACATTTAATAAGTTTGTCAAGATTATTTGCTCTTATTCCACCATCAATAGCAATTTCACATTTCGGATTTTTATCGTCTACAAGTTTTCTAGCTCTTTTTAATAAATCTATACAAGATTTTCTCCAACTCCAATTATCTTTTCCATCGGTATCGTCTACACCATGAACAACTATATGTAATCTGTCAATATCGTAAATAGATTCTTCTACGAAAGAAAGAGGTGTGTATAAACCAATTGTAAGGCCAACTTTTATCTTTTTTTCTCTACACCAATGAATTATATAAGCTAAAGGGGCCCCAATAAAATGTTCTGCTGGAAGAATTAACATGTTTGTTCCTACTTCAGATAATTTGTCAATAAAAAGCTTATCACAAGTTCGAGTATAGATATGGCATTCAATGGGCTTGTTAGTTACTTTTCTAATTCCTTCAATTATTTGATGACCACCCATTAATTGCAAATTTTTTAGATCATGCATGTCTGCAGCATCAGAATGAATATAATCTACTCCTGCCTCACTAGCTTCTTTAACTATATTAACTAATTGACCATAATCTACATGTGCTAACCCTGCTGCAATTTTAATTTTTTTCATATCATAAATTTATTTTAAACTGTTATTCATTATATTTTTTATTTCGGATGAATTTTCAGGCTGAAGAATATCTAAAAGAGGATGATTTGAAATTAATTTGATTTCATTTGAAGAAATATTTGAATAATTAAATGAATCATAAAGATTTATTTCTTTTAAGAGAGTATTAATTTTTATAGTTAAAGATTGACCAATTTTTTCTAAACCTGTTTCCTTTTCAATTAAAGAGAATTTTTTGGGTGAGATATTTTCTTTATATTTTAAAAATTCCGGATAAACTATTGCTAGTGTTTCACCATGAGAAATTCTAGGACAAATTCCACCAATTATTTCTCCAAGAGGATGAGGTAAATCAGCCCCTCCATTTGAAAGGCACATCCCAGCTAAAGTGTCCGCCCATGCCATTTTACTTCTATAGGTAATATTTTTAGGATCATTAATTACTTTTGGAAGATATTCAAAAACTAAATTAATTGCTTCAAATGACATTTTTTCAGTAAGAGGAGAGGTTAAGTTCCCTAAATAACTTTCAAAGGCATGAGCAAATACATCAAAACCTGTAGCAGAAGAAACTTTTGAAGGTACTGTAAGCATTAATTCTGGATCTATTATAGCAACTGATGGAAATAATCCAGAATGAAAAACAGTTATTTTTTCTTTTTTTTCAAGATCACTTACAACTGCTGCTTGAGTACAGTGAGAACCACTTCCAGAAGTTGTTGAAATTGCAATAAAAGGGACTGCATATTTAGGTTTTTCAGATATTTTAAATGGATTATTATATTTTTTAGTTACTTCATTCCAATTAATTTTTGAATCTTTATTTTTTAAAAAAGCAATTAACTTCGCTGAATCCATAACTGATCCTCCTCCAACTCCTAAAACAAAATCAATATTATTTTCGGATGCAATTTTCACACCTTCATTTACTCCTTCAATAGTTGGGTTTGGAACAATACCATCATAGACAAAAGTTGAAATACCTATATCTTCTAAAATTTTATTTATTTTTTCATAAAGTTTTTTAAGAGACCCATTAACAGGTCTTGAAACAATGAGACATTTTCTGCCATAGGATGGTATAATTTCTTTAAGCTCATTTATTCTTCCTTTTCCAAATCTTATTTGGGTTGGCATATAGAAATTAAAATTTTTCATAAAAGTTCAAATTTTGCAGTGAAATGTCTTAGACTAATTATTGGCCCTTCATATGTTATTTTTAAACCTTTTGCAGTGTGCCTTCTTTTATATACATCATTAAGAGAGTTTACAACTACATCCATATGTCTGTTGGTATAAATTCTTCTGGAAACAGTTAACCTTACCATTTCAAGTTCAGGATAAATTATTTCACCTGTATTTAAATCTTTTTTAGAAAAGGCACAAGATCCTAACTCTACTCCTCTAACACCTCCTGTTTTGAAGAGTTCAATAACCAAAGCTTGACCTGGAAATTCATTCTGAGGAATATGTGGATAAAACTTTTTTGCATCAATATAAATTCCGTGACCTCCTGCAGGAACAATAATAGGAATACCTTTTTGTAATAGTTGATCACCTAAATATTTTACTTGTTCGATTCTATATTCAAGATAATCCTCTTCAATACCCTCTTGTAATCCTATGGCTAATGCCTCAAGATCTCTTCCACTCATTCCACCATAGGTAACAAAACCTTCATTAATAATTGCAAGTTGATTTATAGATGCAAATAAATCTTCATGTTTTGTACATATGAACCCCCCAATATTTACTAAACCATCTTTTTTAGAACTCATTACACAACCATCAGCATAAGAAAACATTTTTTGAGCAATTTCTTTTATTGTCATATTTTCAAAACCAGGTTCTCTCTTTTTAATGAAATAACAATTCTCAGCAAATCTTGCTGCATCTATCATTAAAGGAATATTATTTTTTTTAGCTATTTCTGAAGCTAATCTAATGTTTTCCATGGAAACAGGTTGACCTCCATTTCCATTAGACGTAACAGTAATAATAATTAAACCAACATTTTCTTTTCCGTGTTTATTTATGAAATTTTTTAATTTATCTATATCTATATTTCCCTTAAATGGGTGATAAATATCATTTGCAGTCCTACCTTCTTCTATAATTAAATCAACAGGTATAGAACCAGCAATTTCTGCATGCCCTTTAAAACTATCAAAGTGCATATTTCCTAGAATATAATTTCCTTTTTTTGAATATAATTGGGACATAATAAAATCAGCAGCTCTACCTTGATGAGTTGGTTGAACATAGGGGAAGCCAAAAATATCTATTATAGAGTTCTTAAGATTAAAAAAACTTTTACTTCCAGCATATGATTCATCTCCAGACATTACTCCCGACCATTGATTACTAGACATTGCAGAAGTCCCACTATCAGTTAACATATCTATATAAACATCTTCTGCTTTAAGTTTGAAAACATTATAATGAGCTTTTTTTATCCATTCTTCTCTTTGTTTTCGGGTAGATTTTTTAATTGGTTCAACAACCTTTATTCTAAAGGGTTCAGCATTTAGAAACTTCATAAATAAATTTTATAACATTTAAAGCTAAAATCAAATATAATAAATCTATTATACAAGATTTTTAATATAAAAAATATAGATTAGGGTTTAAAAAATTCTTCTTCAGAAATTTTAAAATAATTTCCTTCCATTGAAGCATCATAAAAGAAATTGAAAGTGTGTTTTTCGCCAAAATTTATAACAGTTCTTTCTCTATCTTCAAAGAAAAATTCAAGAGATTTAAACTGAACATATAGCCTTGTTATAGGAATGTCTCTAAAAGTGTAAAAATCACCATTTCTAATGTAAGTATGTCTTAGATATTTTTTTGCTTGATCTCTAATTAAAACAATTACATCATGATCAACATTATTTGAAATGGTTAGTGATGAGTTAGAAACTTTATTATATACGTTAGGGGGAAATTTATGCTTAAAAACCTGATCACCAGTTTTCCCTCTTTGGGAGAATAAAAGAAAAGGAAACATTAATATTATCAGAATTTTCTTCAATGGGTATAAGTTTTTTTAAATTAATAATATAAATTTTTTATTTAATGTTATTCCTTTTATAAATTTAACGATTATGCCATTATTTATAATTACTCTAGGAATAATTTTTTTATTCTTATTAATTATCTTTTTTAGATTAAATGCTTTTATAGCTTTTATAATTATTTCTTTAAGTGTAGGAATTGCTCAAGGCATGAATTTAATTGACGTAATTGAGTCAATTGAAAAAGGTATAGGAAATACTCTAGGGTTTTTAGTTATGATTTTAGGCTTAGGAGCTATGTTAGGTAAGATTGTTGCCGATAGTGGAGCGGCTCAGCAAATAACTAATGGTTTAATCAGATTGTTTGGCGTTAGAAATACTCAATGGGCTGTAATGTTAACTGGATTTATAGTTGGAATTACAATGTTTTATTCTGTTGGATTTGTAATTTTAGTTCCACTTGTTTTTACAGTTGCTTCAGCAACAGGAATTCCTTTAATTACAATAGCCCTTCCAATGTTGGCTTCTCTTTCTGTGACTCATGGGTTCCTTCCTCCTCATCCTGCCCCTTCTGCATTAACGATTATGTTTGAAGCAGATATAGGAAAAACTCTTATTTATGGAATAATAGTTTCAATTCCTACAATAATTATTTCAGGACCAATATTAACAAAATTTTTAAGTAAAGTAAATGCAAAACCTTTGAAAGAGTTTATGGCAAAAAAAGTATTTTCTGAAGATGAGTTACCTGGTTTGAAAATAAGTTTGTTTACAGCTTTATTACCAGTAATTTTAATAGGGATTTCTACTATAATATTAGAATTTCTTTCAGATAAATTAGTTATTTATTCAATAATTAAGTTTATTGGAAACCCAGTTATTGCATTACTATTATCGGTCTTATTATCTATTTATACCCTTGGATTGTCAAGAGGTATTAAAATGGATGAAATAATGAAAATTTTCACTAAATCTATTTCAGGAATCACTATGGTTTTATTAATTATAGCTGGAGCAGGAGCTTTGAAACAAATTTTAGTTGATAGTGGTGTAAGTGATTATATTGGAAAATTATTAGAAATGACGGATTTTTCTCCTTTAATTTTAGGATGGCTAACGGCGACATTAATAAGATTTTCAGTAGGTTCTGCTACTGTAGCTGGATTAACTACTGCCGCAATTGTTTTACCATTAGTTCAAAACAATGCTGTAAATCCTGAATTAATGGTTTTAGCTATTGGCGCAGGAAGTTTAATGTTATCTCATGTAAATGATAGTGGATTTTGGCTGTTCAAAGAATATTTTAATTTAAGTGTAAAAGAAACTTTATTAACCTGGACAATTATGGAAACTTCTATTGGAATAACTGGACTTATAGGAGTTTTGATTTTAAACAATTTAATATAAAATAATGGATTTAATAAATAAAATTAATGCCTTAGGATTGAAATTACCTAAAGCCCCTAAACCAGCAGGTGTTTACAGGCCTATATTGATTGTAGACAAGTATCTTTTTGTTTCAGGCCAGGGGCCTTTAAAAACAGATGGAAAACTGATTATAGGCAAGGTAGGTAAAGATCTTGATCGGGAAAAAGGAAAATTAGCTGCAAGACAAGTTGGACTTACAATGTTATCAAGTATAGTTTCTAATCTTGATCCCAAAATCAAAATTAAAAGAGTAGTTAAAGTTTTGGGGATGGTAAATGCAACTCCTGATTTTAAAGATCATCCTTACGTTATAAATGGGTTTAGCGAGTTAATGGTTGAAATTTTCGACTCTGATAATGGTATTGGAGTTAGAAGCGCTGTTGGAATGTCCCTTCCACAAAATATTGCGGTAGAAATTGAAGCTATGTTTGAAATATATTAATTAAAATGGCAGAAATAATCGATAATAATTGGTATAAAGTTTTAAATGAAGATGAGTTAAATAGTCCTAGTTTGGTTGTTTACCCTTTAAGAATAAAGAAAAACATTGAATCAATGATTAAAATTTCTGGTGGAGCGGAAAGACTTTGGCCACACATTAAAACTCATAAAATGTCTAAAATTATTAATCTTTTAAAAGAATATGGAATATTAAAGTTTAAGGCTTCGACTCTTGCAGAGGTCAAAATTTTAATTGAATGCAAGGTGGATCAAATTTTATTTGCAATGCAGCCGTCTAAAGATAAATTTTTAAAATTGTTAGACTTTGAAAAAAAAATTCCAAATATCAAATTTTCGACATTAGTAGATAATTACAAATCATTTGAAATGTTTTCTAAAATTTGTTTAGAACAAAAACAAAAAATGAGATTATGGCTAGACATTAATAATGGAATGAATAGAACGGGGATTGAGCCTAATGATATAGCTGTAGATTTATATAAATCTATTTTCAATGATGAATATTTATCTATAATGGGACTGCATGTTTATGATGGCCATATAAGACCTTTTAATATAGATGAAAGAAAGAAAAAATGTGAATTGAGTTTTAAATCTGTTCTTGAATTAACTAAAAAAATTCAGTTAAGTAATATTCTTGTAAAGAATTTTATTGCTGGAGGGTCACCAACTTTTCTGCCTCATTCTAAAAGAGATAATGTTTTTTTAAGTCCTGGGACAACTCTTTTATGGGATTTAGGATATAAGAACTTATGGAAAGAATCACCTTTTTTAAATGCTGCACTTTTAATAACAAGAATAGTTAGTAAACCATCAAAAAATCTTATTTGTTTTGATCTTGGACATAAATCAGTTGCTTCTGAAATGCCTTTACCTAGAATCCAAATTTTGGGTTTAGAAAATGTTAATCATATTAGACAAAGTGAGGAGCATTTAGTTGTTGAATCAACTGAAGCTAATAAGCATGAAGTAGGAAAATTGTTTTATGCTATACCATATCATATATGTCCAACTGTGGCTAAACATAATAAGGCATATACAGTTATTAAATCTAAGAAAACAGGAACTTGGAATATTGATGGTAGAGATTATATTTAATTTATAATTATGAAATTTATTTTTGATTGTCATTTAGATTTGTCAATGAATGCAACAGAGTGGAACAGAGATTTGACATTACCCATAGAAAAAATTAGAGATCTTGAAAAACCCCTTTCTGACAAACCAGACAGAGGTAATTCAACTGTTTGCTTACCAGAATTAATTAAAGGAAATATAGGTCTTTGTGTAGCAACATTAATTTCTAGGTATGTTAAACCCAATAACCCATTACCTGGTTGGAATTCTCCAGAGCAGGCTTGGGCTCATGCTCAAGGTCAGTTAGCTTGGTATCGAACTATGGAATTTAGAGGGGAGATGGTTCAAATATCTGATGGAAAATCTTTAATAAAACATTTAGAAAAATGGAATGATAATTCTATTAAAAAAAGAATAGGATATATATTAAGTTTAGAAGGGGCAGATTCAATTATTAATATAGATTATTTATACAACTTATATGATGAGGGTTTAAGAGCAATAGGGCCTGCTCATTATGGCCCAGGAACTTATGCTTTTGGAACTGGATCTAGTGGAGGTATTGGTAAAAAAGGTAAAGAATTGTTGAAAGAAATAGAAAAATTAAATTTAATTCTGGATTTAACTCATCTATGTGATCAAAGTTTTTGGGAAACTATTGATAATTATAATGGAAATTTGTGGGCAAGTCATAGTAATACTAGAACTGTAGTTCCTGATGAAAGACAATTTTCTGATGATCAAATAAAAGAATTAACAAAAAGGGGAGCGGTTATAGGAATGGCTTTTGATGCTTGGATGATGATTCCAAATTGGGAAAGAGGAGTTTCTAACCCCAAAAAAAAAGAATTATTAATTGAGAATATTGTTGATCATATTGATCATATATGTCAGTTAACAGGAAATTCAAATCATGTAGGATTAGGTTCAGATCTTGATGGAGGCTTTGGAAAAGAACAATGTCCTTTAGATTTAGACACAATTGCAGATTTGCAAAAATTAGATGGAATATTAAAAAAAAGAGGTTATAATGAAGAGGATATAAACAAGATTTTTAATAAGAACTTTATTAATTTTTTAAAAAGAGTTCTTTAAAAAACATACTATGGAAAAAATAAATATTAATCAAAAGTTTAAATTATTTAATGATTATTGGAACCCTAAAATAGTTGCAGAACTAAATGGTCAAAATGTAAAATTAGCTAAAGTTAAAGGAGATTTCGTTTGGCATAATCATGAAGATCAAGATGAGTTATTTTTTGTTTATAAAGGAACATTGATTATTGAATTTAGAGACAAAAAAGTTAAATTAAATAAAGGAGAGATGATTGTTGTTCCAAAAGGAGTGGATCATAAACCAAGGGCAGAAGAAGAAGTATGGTTAATGTTATTTGAACCCAATAACATTTTACACACAGGAGAGGTTAAAAGTAAATTAACTGTTGAAAATTATAAAAAAATATAATTTTTTAAAAAGATATACCAAAACCTACATTTCCAATTAGAATTCCTCCACCAGGATTAACACCAGGTATATTTGGGATTTCTTCTGTTGTAGATTGAGTTTTACCAGTTGTTGAAGTTGCGTTGAATTTTAACTCTTCAGGAATAGATCCAATTCCATAACCTAATTCAAAATTGAAATAAATTCTTCCACCAGTTTTCGCTCCTAATTTAATTATAAAAGTATTTACATCAAGATCCACACTCCCTGTCCCTCTTTCTCCAAAATCTAGGCTTAAATCTTTAAAATCTAGAGTAGATGCAAATTTGGAGCTTCCAACACCAATAAAAAAGCCTTTACCTTTATTGCCAAAATAAAATTTTGAACCAAATTCAGTATAAGATAAACCAGCAGTGACATTTTCAACATCTAAATCAAAACTACTTATATTAAAATATGGAGCTATTCTATTTCCGAGTATAGGTAAAACTCCTTCAACAGCTCCACCAATAATATTGGGAATGCCAATTTTTAATCCAAGAGAAATCCTTTTAATTGATTCATCTACTTCTATTGAATCAATAACTTGATTTGATTCTAATTCATCAAAATTTATGGGATCTTGAGCTATTAAATTAATCGATATGAGAAGAGAAATTATAAATGCAAATTTTTTCATTATTTTTTCTTTATTTTAAATTTAAGCAAAAAAAATCATTAGGAGTTAATTAGCTTAAATTTGTATTTGATTTATGGATTTAACTTTAAAAAAATTAATTGAAGCTGAAGAAAAGGCTTCAGAACTTTTTGATCAGATTCAAACTAGAGGTTTAATTTGTTCAAATAAAACTGAAAATGATTTGAATAAAGAAGTTTTTGATTTAGCTTTTGAATTGTTTGGTATAAAAAAATACTGGCATAAAAGAATTGTCAGAGCTGGAGAAAACACTCTTTATCCCTATAGAGAGAATCCTAAAAACTTAATGATAAAGGATAATGATATTTTATTTCTTGATTTTGGACCAATTTTTGAAGAATGGGAAGCAGATTTTGGCAGGACATATGTCTTAGGAGACGATCCATTAAAATTGAAACTTAAAAAAGATATTGAATTAGCATGGTTTGAGGGTAGAGATTATTTTAAAAAACAGAAAAGTATTACAGGAGCAGAACTATTTTCTTATGCAGAAGAAATTGCTAGGAAATATAACTGGGAATTTGGAGGTGAAATAGCGGGACATCTTATTGGGCATTTTCCTCATGAAAAACTAGACAATGAAGACAAGACAAATTATGTTCATCCTGATAATAATATTGACATGCTTGCTCCAGGAAAAGATGGATTAAAAAGAGAGTGGATATTAGAAATTCACTTTGTAGAAAGAAATAAAAAAATAGGAGGTTTTTTTGAACAACTTTTAAGATAAATTTAGATAAATTTTGATTTTATTTTTTCATCTGGAATCAAACAATTGTCATATTTACCAAACCAATTATATCTATTTTTTGCAATGAAATTATAAAGACTATCTCTAATAAACCTTGGAGTAAGAGACCCTAAAAATCTTAAAAATTTCAATTTATTTAATTTTTTGAGTAAATAAAGCACAGCATCACTTCTATTTAAATAATTTCCATTTTCATCTTTTACAGAAACAGCTTCTATTTTACTTACATGGTTATGGTTTTTTAAAACAAACTCACTTTTAAAATGAGAAAACTTTAGAATGTTTTGAGTATCATATTTGATAAACCAAATAATTGATTTATTGCATAGAACGCAATAATTGTCATAGAATACAATAATTGATTTTTTGGATGTCATAATTTAATTAATTTTTTCATTTTCATATTAAATTAATAACAAATATCAAGTTTTTTCAATACTTAACATTTATTTATATTTAGTCTAAATAAAATTTGTTTGTTAAAATCTCTCTTAATATATTCGCGTAAAATTTATTTAGACTAAATATAAATAATATGAAAAATTTAAATTATCTTTTATTATTTCTATGCATTTTTCAAACAAATGCTCAAGAAAATAAATTGCAAATTCAAAAGGACTCTATAACCGCTCTAGATGAAGTAATAGTAAGATCTAATACGATTTTGGGTAATAAGTTTGTTTCAGAGAATCGCACAGGTTCAGCATATTATTTATCATACGAGGAATTGTCAAATTTTAATTATGTTGATATTAATCGTGTTTTAGATGTAGTTGCTGGAATTAATGTTTATGAAGAAGATGGCTTTGGACTTCGTCCTAATATAAGTTTAAGAGGTTCATCCCCTGAGAGAAGCTCTAAAATTACACTTATGGAAGATGGAGTTTTAATAGCTCCTGCACCTTATAGCGCCCCATCTGCTTATTATTTTCCATCTGTTGCTAAAATGGAGGCTGTAGAAATTTTAAAAGGGAGTAGTCAAGTTCAATATGGACCATACACTACTGGGGGAGCTATTAATTTTGTCACAACTCATATACCTGATAATTTCAAGGGTAGAATTAAGACAAGCTATGGTAGTTTTAATTCAGGACAACTTATTGCAAGTATAGGAAATACTCATGGCCAGTTTGGTTATATGATAGAGTATTTAAATTATAATTCTAATGGATTCAAATCTTTAGGAAAGGATATAAATACAGGGTTTGATATTAATGAAATTGTAACTAAAATAAGTTTAAGTTCCTCTGAAAAAGCTTTAATAAATCAGAGTTTAGAGTTAAAATTCCAATATTATGATGAGCTTTCAAATGAAACATACTTAGGTTTAACGAAATCAGATTATTCGATGGATCCATATCAAAGATATGCTGCATCAAAAAAGGATCAAATGGATGCAGACCATATTCAATATTTATTAACCCACACTTTAAATTTTTCTTCATCATTTAAAGTAGTTTCTAATGTTTACTATAATGGATTTAAACGTAATTGGTATAAACTTGATGATGTAGTATTTGAAGATAAGAAGAAAAAAATATCTGATATTGTATCTAGCCCCAATTTATTCCTGGGTCATTATTCAATTTTGAGTGGAAGTACAAATGGAAAGGCTGATGCTTTGAGAGTAAAGGCTAATAATAGAGAGTATTATTCGAAAGGACTTCAAACTAAAATTGATTATTATTGGTATGGAAAAAATGAGTCTTTTAATAATATTGAAATAGGTTTTAGGATTCATTATGATGAAGAAGATCGATTCCAGTGGGAAGATGGTTATAGTATAAATAATGGTAATATGAAGCTTACAAGTAAAGGTATACTTGGCGCTGAAGGAAACAGGATTAGTTCAGCTGAATCTTTTGCAACATACATAATGTATAAGTACAAATTTAAAGGCTTTACCTTAACTCCAGGGTTACGCTATGAGTCTATCATACTTGGAAGAGAAGACTTTGGAAAGAGTAATCCAAATCGAAATGAAAGTCAAGTTTCAAAAAGAAAAAATAAGGTTTCTGTTTTTATTCCTGGAGTTGGAATTAATTATACTTTAAACAAATCATTATCTTTTTTTGGAGGAGTACACAAGGGATTTTCTCCTCCAGGTAGTTCACAAGGTCAAAAGCCTGAAGAAAGTATAAATTTTGAGTTTGGCACAAGATTTTCTAAAGGTGAATTAAAAAGCGAATTAATAGGATATTTAAACAATTATAGCAACTTACTTGGAAGTGATTTAGCAGCTTCAGGAGGCACAGGAGATTTTGATCAATTTAATGCGGGAGAGGCTCTAGTCAATGGTATAGAATTTTTACTAAATTATAATTTAGTTGAGAATGATAAAATTAAAATTCCAATATCTTTTTCTTACACTTTAACTAATGCGAGATTTCAAAGTGATTTCGGAAGCACACAAGATATTTGGGGAGAAGTAAAAAAGGGTAATAGAATACCTTATATTTCTAAGCATCAATTTAATTCACTAATAAGTCTTTTTACAAATAGATTTCAAGTTAATTTAAGTGTAAATTATAATGGAAAATATACTACTCTTGCAGGAGGTAATGGAATAAGTAATATTGATGAAATACCTTCTAATGTTATTTTTGATATTTCTAGTAAATTTAAAATCAATAAGAATTTTAATATTAGCGCAAAAATTATAAATCTTTTTGACAAAGAATACTCAGTTTCTCTTGTTCCAGCAGGTTTAAGACCAGGTCACCCTTTTGGTGTTTACGGAGGAATAGAATATGATTTCTAAACTTTAGTCATTTTCTTGTTTCATAAAAAACTTAAAAAGATAACCAATTGAATAATATTTGAAATGGTTCAATAATTTTGTTGGTAATATTAAGAAAATAAAAAAGTAAAGGAATAATGATAAATATAGTTATAAGGCACCCACATCCCAATTTAAAAAATGATTTTATGGAATCTAATAACCACTTTAAAATTTTGTATAAATAATTGTTTTGTGAATTATCATCCTCAATGATTATTGGAGATTTATTTTTCATATTTTTTTAATTACTTAATTCAGGATAACAATATTTCTCTCCAATTTTATATGATTCATAATCTGATTTAGAAACACTACCTGATCTAGATATATCTTGAAGACCAGAAGGTAAGTCTGAATCATTAGAATCTACATCGATTCCATCTTTATCCCAATAAAAAATATATAGACCGTTAATTATTTTTTTATTTGAAATGGTTATACAATCATTTTCTTTTTTAGTGCAATTAATTATAAAAAGAATTATAAAAATCAATAGGGAGTAAAACTTTTTATTTTTCAATTTCAGAATTTTTAAAAAAAAAGATTTTTAATATTAGGCTAATTAGTTGAGGTAAAGTAAAAGAAATTATTAATACTATAAGTGTTTGTCTATCATTCCAGTTAAAAATTTTATTAAAACCTGAAATTCCATAAAGTCTGTCAAGTATTAAACTACATAAGAAAATATACCATATAATAAGAGGATACCTTATTAATCTTCTTAATGTTTTAGGTAAAAACCCAAATGTTAAAGTGTTCACTTATATAAATTTATCGATCGATAAATTTATAAAAAATAAAAATTAAAATA
>CAYUZY010000003.1:29965-35637 GCA_964448645.1 uncultured Flavobacteriaceae bacterium | reverse complement strand
CAAATTAGGTGTTGCATGTTTAGAGGCTCAAAGAAGAATAATTACTGAAGCCGTTAAATATTCAAATGAACGTGTCCAGTTTAAATCACCAATTTCGAGTTTTGGCGCTATAAAAGAAAAAATTGGTCAAATGGCTACATCTTGCTATATAGGAGAATCTGCTTGCTATAGAGCCGCTAAAGACATTGAAAATAGGACTCAACTTTTTCTAGATCAAGGATTATCTCATCAAGAATCAGAACTAAAAGGAGTTGAAGACTTTGCCATTGAATGTTCTTTGATTAAAATTGGAATATCTGAAGATATTCAGAACTGTGCTGATGAAGGAATTCAGATTTTTGGAGGAATGGGTTTTTCTGCAGAAGCTCCAATGGAGTCTGCATGGAGAGATGCTCGGATAGGACGAATATATGAAGGGACTAATGAAATAAATAGAATGCTTTCTGTCGGTATGCTTTTAAAAAAAGGTATAAAAGGGCAAATAAATTTAATGGAAGTCGTAATGAATGCTAAAAGTGAGTTGTTAAAAAATTTAGGCACAAAAGATATTCCAACTAATCTTATGTCAAATGAAACTCAACTATTAATTAACTTAAAAAAAATATTTTTAATGCTACTTGGAAAAGCAGTAGGAAAATATGGTCAAGGCCTTGATAAAAAGCAACAAGTTCTAATTTCTTTGTCTGATATATTAATTGAAATTTATTTAATTGACTCTGGTTTAAAAAGAACTATAAAAAATATTAATAAATCTGATAAAGAATCTCAATCTTCACAAATTAATATGACTCAATTATATTTACACGAGGCAAATGAAATAATACAAAAAAAATCAAAAGATATTATTTATAGTATTTCAGAAGGTGATGAGAAATCTGAATTATTGTTGTTAGTTAAAAAAACTTGTGACTATAAATCTTGTCCAAACATTTTTAATTTAAAAACTGAAATTGCTGATAAGTTAATTAATGAAAATAAATATTGTTTCTAAAACAACTATATTTTAATAATAATTATCTATTTGTATTCTTTTAAATAACCCCCTTTGATTTCTTCTATAGATACTAAAATCAAATGTTACATAAAGTTCAAATATAGATGGAGAAAAAACTTTTCCAGGTTTATTGAAGAAATTGAAATTATATGATGCTCCAAAATCAAAATTTTCAGCAGACAATCCAAAAGATACTCCAAGATTATTTAGCCCACTACCCCCTGCTTGTTGACTTAATCCCACAGAAAATTCACCAAGCTGAAGCTCTTGAGAAAGATACATGTGAACTGAATTTTGAACTTTAATGGCGTTTAAATAAACCATTAAAAAAGAATACCTAGGAAGATATCTTCTTTCATAAGGATTAATATCAAATTCATAAGCCCCTTGAATTCCTATTTGAATAGGTTTCTCACTTGTATCATCTTCCTTATTAAAGGAATCATTTGGTTTATTTATATGTTTAATAGTTAGTCCAGCCATAAAATCTTCGCTATGTAATAAAAAAGAAGCTCCTAAATCAAAATAATTAGCATTAGTAATTATTGATGCAAGTGGATCATTTGATTCCAAAAGCTGTCCTGTTCCAATACTTAATTGATCTCCAAAAGTTAAATTATCTGGATTAAATTGTTTACTTGCTAGCCCACCTGTTATAGCAGGAAGAAAAAATAAATAATTATCTAATTGTAGTTTATAAACATAAGTTATATTAGCCAGAGTTTGACCATAACCACTTTTTTCCATTTTAAAAGAGTTAACATCAACTCCTAATGAAAAATTTTGATTATCAAAACTAATTGTTCCAAATATATATTTATTATTCATTCTTTCAAAAGCATTTAAAGTAAGAGAATTATATAAAACACCAACCTTTAACAAGCTGTTATATCCAAAATAACTAGGGTTTGATTTTTGAAGAAAACGGGAATTATTAACCAAATATTCTTCTTGAGAATATAAAGATCCTAACTGTAAAAGAAACAGTAAAACCATAAAATAAAACCAATTAATTCTTCTCATTTCTATCTTAGTATTATAAATGCACCTTCTCTTACTATGGCATTGAAATCTGATGCATCACCACAATCTTCTTTATTCCAACCCTTTAAAGTCCAAATGTAATATGGAGCAGTTCCTAACTCATCACCAACTTTTCCATCCCAAGGCTTAAAATCTTCATAACCATCAGGTCCAGTTTCATTTGGTCCACCAAGGAAATTACCTCCTTCATCTCTTTTGAAATTAGGCGCATATCCAAGTGTACTTGTAGTACTTGTGCTGGTAGATGATGAGGATGTTATTGGATTATCTCCACTTGATTTCATAGGATAAACAACATTACCTGTATTGTCATATATTGTGAATTCTACATAACAAAATCCTGAAAATAAAACTCCAAAATAATCATTTTTCTTGTCTCCATTAGGAGTAAAAACATTTGGAGGTAAAACAAAGAAACCTTTTCCAACTTTTACTGGCTTAGTTACTTGATCAAAACATCCTAATTCATTTTCTATTTGAAGGGTTACCAGGTACGTTCCCTGAAGTCCATAAGAATGAGTTTGATCCCCTTTAAGAATTACTTTTTGACCATCCCACTCACCGTCACCATCTTTATCTTCAGGAGTTAAAGTATCACTCTCTAACATAGAAACACCTCCAGCCAAAAACTCAACCCAATCTATCCAAGTATCACCATCAGAATCTCCTTGTAGAGCAGGATCGGTTTGTATAGATGAATCGGCAATAACTATTTCCTCAAAAACATTATCTCCCCAATCCCATCTAACTTTAGTATAAGGAGAAGTAGATTCGTTAGTGAAAGTTATATCTTGTCTAGCGTTTATAACTTTATCATCTTCACTTATAGAATCATTATAAGTAGGTGTTGTAAACTCAAAACCAGGAGTTCCAAGTTCAAAATTAAGTTCTACAGCTTTTTCGCAACCTCTATCATTAAAGACGTATAAATTAGCTAAATTTACAGGATTTTCAATAGTTACAACATAGGAGTCTATATCATCTTTTACATGATCAACCACTACAGCTGTAGTTTTATCTGTACCATACTTGAAAGTAATAGGAGATTGTTGAGAATCAATAACATCAATTCTTAAAATACCTCCCGTATTGTTACATAAATTATTATCTACAAAAGGTCCATCTGATATTATAAGGGATTTATCATCTTCAACTTTTATTACACCTTCTTTATAAGTATAATCTCTTGTGCAATCAAAAAGTGTAACATCTGGATCAATAATTTCATATTTATAGGATCCTTTTTCTAAATCATTCATTGAAGTATAACCTGCATATTGAGGTAATTCAGCCCAGTTTCCACCTGTGCTTGAACTAGAATTACCTAGAAAGTACCATTTTATTTGAGCATTAGCAGGGCCCCCTTGAATTATTATAGATATTTTACCATCTTTTGCATCTAAAAAGCAACTAACCGGGTTAGAAAAAGCAGGATCTCCATTATCATCAGTTAAACCTTCTGTTACTATAATATCATCTGTTTCTTGCTTAAATTCAATTAAAATAGGTTTAGCAGGATCATTTGTACAACCAGCTTTATCTGTTATTGTTAACTCATACACTCCTACCTCAGCTATAAAAGTATCTGTATTTTTAATTGTTAATCCATCAGGAGTCTTCCAGTCATATGCAAAATAAGGATCTCCACTCTGATTTTCAAAAGCATTAAAAGTGGTGCTAATATCATTAATATCTAAAGTAAATGGAGTTGAATCCATACATTTTGCAATAGTTATTTCTCTTTCTCCAGTATATTCTATCTCTGGAACTTCTACTACCTCAATTTTATAATCAGCAGGGCATCCTGGAGTACTTGCATCAGTAACTTGAATATCATATTCACCTGCAGCTAAATCTAATATAGTATATCGATTTCCAGAAGCTTTTGATAATTTTCCACTCGCCTCGTCAATAATAGTACCATTTAAAGTTACTGATATCTGAGAGGAATTTCCAGACCCTCCAGTTATAGTGAAATTAAATTTTGCAGAAACTGGAGTTGCAGAATAACTACATTGATTTTGATAATCTATTTCCCCGGGCTGTAATTCAATAATATTTGCTTCACCACTAACATATACTTGATCACTTGCTAATTGAGAATTTGCATAACAAGTAAGACCCGTATCATTTTGAACAGCTCGATAATATCCTGCTTCAGTTACCTCAATTTGTAATTTTCCAGCAGATTTTTCTGTAATTGGAATCCATCCATTAACAATTTCATCAGCTGCTGTACTTATAATATTATTAATTATAGCAAAAGATCCTGTAGTTTTTGAAACTGCAACTGATAAGGTAAGCTCTTTTCCTTTTTCTGCTCCAGTAATCTTAATTTTTCCATTTACAATACCTGCTGAAACACCTACTGCAGTAGCTGAAATTTGAGCAGTTAAAAGAGCTGTTATACTAGAAACGCTACTTGAAGCTGTATATGTTTCACTAAAATCAGTTTGATCCACTGTAACAGTAAACTTATCTCCTGCTTGAGGGTTAAAAATAGTTATATAATTAATTTGAAAATTTTGAACAGATTGTTGTCCTTTTCTTTCCCACCAGGCTTGAATTTCCTGATTAGAACCACCTGTTGGCCCTGACATCTCTAACAGTGTTGGATCAGAAGATTTACAATCAGATGGAGGAGTAACAGATATTGTAGGTTTTAAAAGAGGGTTATTAGTTGAACCATCATTTACATCATAAGATACTGTACTTAAACTACACCCATTAGCATCAGTAGCATCTAAAGTATATGTTCCTAGATCTTCAATATCTTCTAATTTAAAAGAAGTAACACTATCATCTGTAATATAACGAATCTGAGAAAAAGCTGATCCAGCAGGACCTTGCCATTCAAGTTTAACTGGTCTAACTCCCCCTTCAATATTTATTTCTATTGATCCAAGAGCTTGAATGTCACCAATACATTCAGGGTTTGTAATTGTTTTAGTTGGGCTTAACTTAAATTCTTCATCAGGTTCAGAAACAATTACTTCAATATTTTGAGTTGGAGTAGAGGATCCAGTATCTGCAGCTAATGCCACTCCTTCCTGACTTCCTGATGTACAATCTCCTGCATCTCTGATCCTAATATTATATGTATTTGCACTTAACCCTGTTAACTGAACTGAAGATCCAGAAGCTGATGACCAAGAACCTCCATTAACCTGATACTTATATGGAGCTGTACCTCCACTAATAACAAAAGTAAATCCTCCTGAATTATCCCCTTTACAACTAAGAGTGTTACTTCCTACCCCAGATGGAATAGTATATTGAGTTCCAGAAAGATTACTAATATCATCAATACTAACTAAAGCTTGTAATTCTTCAGATGGTCCTGTAACAGTAAATAACTGAGAAATTGAACATGATGTTGTAGAAGCAGATACATTTCCAGTTGAAACTAAAGCATTTGCATCTGAAACAATAACCATATAATCTCCTGCAGAATTAATTCTAATTGAATTTGTGTTTCCTCCAAATGAATCTGAAATATTTGCGCCAGATGGCAATTTAACCCATTGATATTGATAAGTTGGCGCAATTGTTCCTCCTGTTACAGAAACAGTTAATGTTCCCCAATCTGTTCCAGGCACCGTATCACTCGCAACAGGACATAACATTTGAGTCG
>CAYUZY010000003.1:0-29955 GCA_964448645.1 uncultured Flavobacteriaceae bacterium | reverse complement strand
CGTATTAGCTGAATCAGGTGTTATTGTTATTGCTGTTGCAGGCCTAATTGTTTTAGAAATAGTTGCTGTACAAGATGGAGCATTTAAATCTACAACTACCAGTTGATAATCACCAGCAGCCAAACCAGAAATATTTTCTGTAGTAAATGTTCCGCTAGGACCAGTCCATGTATAACTATAAAAACCTGAACCTCCACTAACAGTTTGTGTTACAGTTGTTGATTTTGTAATAGCTCCTTCATCTCTTCCTAAACATCTTACATGTTGAATATCATATTTATTTGAATCGATTGTGAGAGAATTGTAAAGTGTTACTTGACCACTTACATTTGAACATGAATTTTCATCGGTAACCCTAACAATATAACTCTTTCCAATAGTTCCTGTAAAAGTATTAGTAGGAGCAACAATCGTTTCTGTTTGAACAACAATACCAGTACTAACATCAATAAGTTCATATGTTTTATCCCCACTTCCACCAGTTACGGTTGCTGTCATATTTCCACCACAATCATTTACGAGTAATACTGTTATTGGATCTGGCTCTACTATAGTGATCGGATTAGATGTAGTTGAACAAGATCCACTTAAAGATGTTCCTACCTGTAATTTATATTCACCAGGTCCAACCCCTGAAATATCCTTAGTGTAATAAACTGGATCAGTAACTCCAGTTTTATACCATTGATATGTATAAGTAAGGTTACTATTAGCAACAGCTGCTAATCTAGTTATTGTAAGACTTGAGGTTGCAACTAAATTGCTATTTGTAGTAGCTGTAAAAGCTGTCCCCGCCACATCAGCTGTTAATTTAATTGTTCCTGCGCCAAAACCATTAGCTATAGCTGTAACATTAACTCCAGCCGCCCCATTAATTGCATTTGTAAGTTTAGTTGCAATAGAAGAAAGACTTTCAACTGGTGAAGATTGGCCAGTTTTTTGATCATTATCTAAAATGGTTACCTCAATAGGGGATGAACCATCTATAATTACTGATACTTTATCAAGTTCTATTGCTGATCCACCAGCATTTCCAAGAACTATTCTATCGATTTGAGCAATACTAGTTATACCGCCTGTAATCGAAGCATCAGGAACGGTAATTGCAGCGTCTTCTACTCCATTACATGAGACTGTATAACTTCCATCTCCAAGCGTTTTAGATACTGTCCACATACCTACATCAATGCTTATATCAGGTGCAACAACAATTGATCCAGAAGCTGTAGGCTCAGGACTACAATCATTACTTGAAGTTGTAACTGTATAATTAAATGTCGTTTTTGATACAACAGCTTGATTTACTACTCCTTGAATTGTAAATACAGGTGCAGTCCAATTAACAGTCAATCCTCCAGGTAAGCCTGTTGCAGAAACAGTTGCAACATCTCCGAGAACTTGATAAGTAATTGCAACAATTGAAGCACCATCACAAACTACTTGATTTTCAGTCGTAGCAGCAGAAGATAAAGAAATTTCAGAGACTGGCTTAATTGTTATAGTAGCAGTAGTAGTAGCATCTGTACAAAAAGTTCCAGTTGTTGTTAAAGTATACGTATATATCTTTTCAGATGTAACATCTTCAGCTGGACTACCTTCTATAGTTACATAATTTTCGTTATTATTTTGAGGTGCAACTCCTTCAGCTGTTTTTGTTATAGAAGCCGCGCCTCCTGTAGGTATACCTGAAGTAGTAAATGGCTTTCCTGCAGTGTCTGCGGTTAATAAAATTTTATCAACTGCTGTTCGAGATGCTGTAACTGATGATTTTGGATCATTATTAATAGAGTTAACTATAGTTTGAATAACAGAAGATATGGTATCAGCTGCCCCCATTTGTTTAGAATAAGAAACACCATTAACTATTACATTAATAGAGTTTCCAACAGCTACACCAGCAACAGTATATTCTTCAGCTTGTTTCTCTCTAATATGATTAAGTCCCATACCTGGAGGTAATCCGGTAAGTGATGGAGGTGTGGCTATAGTTGAACTTGCAGCAAAAGCACCTCCTGTCAAGTTAAACCTTATTCCCTGAATACTAGTATTTTCACAAACTTCTTGATTTGCTGGTCCACCAAAATTTATAGGATCAGTTAACTGATCCAAAGTAATTTTTTCTTCAGGAATTATTTTAATAGTACCCGTTGCTGTTGCAGCAGAACAACCGTTTACATTATTTGTAGTTGTTATTTGATAATTATAAGTCATCTCCGTTTCGGTAGGTTGAGTTATTGGACCTGAAATTGTATATATTCCTGTTCCCACTAAATTAGTCTTAGTAACAGCAGAAATTCCACCTGTAGCATCAACAGATAAAGTAAAAGGTATACCCGAAGAATCTGCCGTAATTGTCATAACTCCTCCACCTGTATCTGCAGCAGTAACAGCACCATTAACATCAGTTGATGAGTTTATACCTAAAGTTAGAGAAGCTACAGCAGCTAATGAAGTTGCACTGGCTACACCACTTGAAAATTCAAAACCATCAATAAATATTTTGATCTCATCTCCTGCTGCTACACCAGTTACAGTTACTCTATCCTGTTGAGTTGTTGGATTAAAGTTTTTAGCTAAATTTGCAGGTAATCCAGTAAAGGTTGCTAAAACCAATGGAGGAATCTGTGCTCCTCGTGCTCCCGTAACTTTATATGTAATATTAGTAATAGTATCTCCAAAACAAATTTCTTGAGAATCTGTAAGTGCAGCAGATGTTAATTCAAGTTTAGGCCCTTCTACAATAGTTAAAGTACCTCCACCAACTGCAGAAGAACATTCTGTTCCAGGTGTAGTTATCGTATAATTATAGGGGAAACCATTTATAGCTGTACTATTTGGAGATTGTTCAATTAAAAGATTATTAACATTAGGCTGTATAACAACCTTGTTTATTGCAGCAACTCCTCCAGAAGCACTTTCTGATGAACCAAATGGCACTCCACTAGTCTCAGCAGTTAATAATATGACTCCTCCTCCTGGAGTAGTACTAGATACTGTTGTGCTTGTATCATTAGCAATTAAAGTTGATATAGCTTCAGCTACAGTTTGACTCGTATCTGAATTATTAGCTGTTCTACTATATGAAACTCCATTTACAATTAGGTTAACAGTATTTGTGGAAGCTACACCTGTTATAGTGAATTGTTCTTGCTGAGCTGTAACGCTATGAGTAGAAGTTACACCAGGTGGAAGTCCAGAAACTACAACGGCAGGTACAGCTCCTCCAATTTTAAAACTTATTGCGCTCATATCAGTGCCTGGACATAATTGTTGTGTCGCAGTACCTGGGAATAAAGATGGGTTAATAGTATTATCATAAGTAACTGTTTCTAAAGGTTCAATTTTTATTGTACCTGAAGCAGTAGTTAAAGCACATGAGTTGACATTATTTAAAGATTCGATTGTATAATTATATGTTGCTGTAAAATCATGAGCTTGATTTAATAGCCCCGAAATCACATATATCCCTGTTCCTACTTGATTAGACTTTGTGATAGTAGCACCAGTTCCAGCAACAGACAAAGTAAATGCTGTACCTGGTGAATCTGCTGTAATTGTCATAATCCCTCCACCTGTATCTAAAGCAGTAACAGCACCATTAACATCAGTTGATGAGTTTATACCTAAAGTTAGAGAAGCTACAGCAGCATTTGAAGTCGCACTGGCTACACCACTTGAAAATTCAAAACCATTTATAAATATTTTTACCTCATCTCCAGGGTCTACACCTGTAACAGTTATACTATCCTGCTGGGATGTAGGATTAAAGTTTTTAGTCAAACCACCCGGTAAACCAGTAAACCCTGACAAAGGTTGAATCTGCGCATTTCCTGCACCAGTAACTTTATACTCTATATCAACAATATTTGAACCGTTACATACTTCTTGACTATCAGTAATTGCTGCAGAAATTAATTCAAATTTAGGTCCTTCTAAAACAGTTATTGTACCTCCTCCAACAGCAGATGGGCAATCTGTTCCAGGTGTAGTTATCGTATAAGTGTAGGGGAAACCATTTATAGCTGTATTATCAGGACTTCCATCAATTAAAACATTATTAACATTAGAAACTACACTTGTTTTATTGATGGCAGCAGCTCCTCCATTAGGTATACCTTTAGCAAAAAATGGTACTCCTGCTGTTTCCGCTGTTAATCGTATAACTCCTGCCCCGGGAGTAGAAGTCGATACTGTCGCACTTGTATCATTAGCAATTAAGCTTGCGATTGCAAGAGCCATAGTTTGATCTGTATCCGTATTGGTTGCCGTTTTACTATATGAAATTCCATTTACAATTAGGTTAACAGTATTTGTTGATGCCACACCTGTTATTGTAAATTGATCTACCTGAGCTGTACGACTATGAGATGAAGTAACACCAGCTGCAAGTCCAGCGACTACAACAGCAGGCACACCTCCTCCAATTTTAAAAACTATTCCTCGCATTTGTGTGCCTGGACAAAGGTTTTGTGTGGCAGGTCCATCGAATGACCCTATTGAAGTATAAGTAACTGTTTCTAAAGGTTCAATTTTTATTGTACCCGAAATAAGAGCCGTAGTACATCCATTATTAAGTAGTGATTTAACTGTATAAGTATAAGTCATTTCTGTATCATGAGGCTGATTTAATGTTCCGTAAATTTTATAAATTCCAGTACCTACTTGATTAGACCTTGTAATAGAAGCCCCTGTTGCTGCAACAGATATAGTAATTGGATCTCCTGTAGTAATAGCTGTAATTTTCATAACCCCTCCACCTAAATCAGTAGCCGTGACTTTACCAGAAATACTAGGATTACCTGATGTAATTATACCATTAGTTATAGAAGCTACAGCAGCTGCGGTAGTTGCACTGGCTAAACCGCTTGAAAACTCTACTCCTTCTATAAAGACCTTTATCTCATCTCCAGGATCTACACCTGTAACAGTTATGCTATCTGTCTGAGCTGTCTTAGTAAATAATTTATCAATACTATTTGGTAATCCAGAATAAGTAGTGGCATCCAAAGGATCAATCTGTGCTCCTCCTGCACCAGTAACTTTATACTCTATATCAACAATATTTGAGCCGTTACATACTTCTTGACTATCAGTAATTGCTGCAGAAATTAATTCGAACTTTGGCCCCTCACTAATTGTGATCGTCCCACCATTCTGCACCGAATTACAATATGATCCTCCATCAGTTGTAATCGTATAATTATAAGGATAACCCTTTATAGCCGTATTATTAGGAGGTCCTTCAATAAGAACATTATTGACATTAGAAACTACACTTGTTTTATTAATAGCCGCAACTCCTCCAGTGGCTAATCCTAATGAAGAAAATGGGACCCCATCCGTGTCTGAAGTAAGTCGAATTACTCCTCCTCCAGGAAGAAATGTATTAACAGTAGCATTGGTATCATTATTAATTAAAGTAGCAATTGCGAAAGCTACAGTTTGATCTGTATCTGTATTGGTTGCTGTTTTACTATATGAAACTCCATTTACAATAAGATTAATAATATTTGTTGACGCCACACCTGTTATTGTAAATTGATCTATCTGTGCTGTTACACTATGTGTTGCAGAAACTCCTGGTGGAAGACCACTTACAACCACAGTAGCAACTGCACCTCCTATTGTATACCTTATTCCCTCTAATGTACTTGAGGGACATAAAGTTTGTGTTTGAGCTCCTGGGTAAGATAAGGTATTGGCGTAAACCACTGTTTCAGCTGGAGAAACTTTAATAGTTCCTGTTATTGTAGCTGCTGGAGTACAACCTCCAGGATTAGCATTTGTTGTTACAGTATAAATATATTGAACATCGGAATCTGCTGTGATAACAGGAGTTCCAAAAATTCTAATCTGTGCTATCCCTTCTTCATTAGCAATAGTAATACTACCCGTTCCAGATAATTTAGCCCCTGTTATACCAAACTGAACTCCAGCTGCTATGGCTTCGATAGTTAATGTTCCATCAGCTGCAGAATCATCAGTCGTTACAAGAGCAGAAAGAGTAGCATCAGCATCAATTACTGCTTCTAAATCTGCCGCAACAGCTGCATCAGTTCCTCCAACTCCTGAAGTTTTTATTATTCCATTAATAGTTAAACTAAAAGACGATGTCGCCGTAGCCCCAGATATAGTAACCTTTTCTTTTTGTTTCGTTGCAGTTCTGGCTGTGTTTGCTCCTGGAGTCATTCCTGGAGGTAAGCCTTCAAAATTAACCAAAGGAGCAACTGTAGCATCACTAGTACCTAAGATTTTATAAAATATATCCGTTATTGGAGAATTATTACAAATTTCTTGATCATCAGTTCCTGCAGTTTTTAAAATTAATTGTGATTCAGGAAATTGGTTAAAAAATCCGTCTATAATTGTAGGTGTACAAGTAGCCCCTCCTGTAGTAATTCTATAATCGTGTCTAGTATAAACACCTACGGATGAGGATGGAGTCCCTGTAATAGTAAATACACCAGTCCCAGTAACATTTTGAGAAGTAATATTTCCAGCACCAGTCCTTGTAACCGAGGTATAGAAAAATTTATTAGCTATAACAGCTGTTACATCTATTGTTCCATTAACTCCTCCAACATTTGGAGTTGCTGTAGCTATATCAGCATTTCCTTGAATTAAAGCTGCTAAACTTACTGTTGCTGCTGCTAATGTGTCTGTATTAGAAACTGTTATTGAATAAGTTACCCCATTAATTGATGCATTATATACATCTCCAGCATTAATACCTGATAAAGTAATCCTATCACGCTGAGTAGTTGTTGAATAAGTACCAAAGAATCCATCTGGAAGACCTGTAATCGATGCTGTTGATGCACCACCTAAAATACTGTAAGTTATAGGAATTAACTCTGGACTTCCCTTACATATATTTTGAGAGTTATTTGTTCCAGCAGCAGAAGTTAAAGAAACCACAGCACTAGATACAATAGTAATTTTTCTAGAAACAGAAGGAAGACCACAACCCATAGATTGAGCAGTGATAGTAACATCTCCACTAAATCCAGTGGTCCAAGTTACCTGACCAGTATATGCATTTAGTTCACCTGCCGCTCTATTATTCCAACTCCATGTTACATCTGATCCAGAAGATTCAAAAAATGTAGTTTGACTCTCAGTTGCAGGGCAAACTGGAATTGAAGATCCAGCCACTACAGTAATATCAGAAGGTGGGCTCGCATTTGGAGAAATAACAACAGTACTAAATGACCTTTCAGAAGCAACTCCATTACAACCCCATGCTATAACACCTATATTAACTGTTCCATGAAACCCTGGATTCCAATTTACTACACCCTCATCAGTAGTTATTGAACCAGCTGAAGCTGGACTTCCAGCTCCTTGAGTTACGATCTCAAGATCCCAAGTCATCGAAGCAAATCCTGTAGAATCAGAAAAAAATTGAGTATTAGGAGTCGTATTAGTTATTTGACAGTTAGGAATTGATCCCGGTTCAACATAACATACACGCTCAGAATCCCCGCCATAAAAAAGATTACTTTGCCACCACCAACCTGTAGAACCGGCATTTCTTTCAAGTTGCAAGTTAAAGTCTTTCCCAATCTCATCTGCAGTTAGAGTTATAGGATCTGATCCAGAGGCTGTAACTATATCTGCAATACCTGTTGCAGCATTTATTAAATTACGTAAAGCTGTTCCTATCTGAGTATTTGTATCTCCTAATTGTGTAATATAAGTATATTCAACTCCATCTATATAAATAGTCCACCTATCTCCTACTGTACCAGTTGCTGTTGAAGAAAAGGTAATTCGTCTACGTTTAGCTTGTTCAAATGCTGTAGGAAGTGTTGGTTTTGTAACTTCTGAAGAAGTTGAAGCTATTTCAAAACTGGTTTCAGTCCAACCTGAAGGGCCTGTACATCCTTCAGCTCTTACGCGAATAGTAACACTTCCAGTAAAAGTAGTTGACCAACTAACAACACCTGTAGAGGCATTTATAGATCCAGCATCAGGGTCTGTTAACTGCCATTCATACCCGGTAGCTCCTCCTACAGGGCAAGCTTCAAACCTTTCTACCATAGGTGTTCCGCAAGCTGAATTATTATAAATTGTTCCTCCTTTAACAATTAAATTTTCAGTGGTATTTCCAGAATTACCTGTATTTCCACCTCCATAAACAGCTCTAATGTTTGGTGGACTTCCTACATTAGATGTTCTAGTAATAAATATTATGTTTGAAGTAACTGTTGTAGCTCCTGTAGGACAGAATACTGATGAAACAGTTCCAAAAGCTAACCTTCTATATCTTTGAGTTTGAGTTATAGCTGGAGCTTGATAAGTTGATTGATTAGTAGGGTTAGGACCTGGAGCAGTAGCCCAAGAAGCACCAGCATCAATTGAGCGTTGCCATAAATAGGTAATAGTTCCTGTACTAAAAAGGACTCCTGTATTACTTGTAGCATCAACAGTACTTGTAAATAATGTTGGAATGTCCCCATTACAAACATTTTGAGTTCCACTAATAGTTCCAGCAGTAACAGTATTAACCTCTACTAATCTTGGATTTGTAAAGGCAAAACATTTTTCAGCGCCAAATGCATCTATCTGACTTATCTTTCTTCTGAACCAAGTTGAAGTCCCTAAATTTGCTGGAGGATTATATCCTTCTGTAGTTACACCTGGGATATCAGTAAATGGTCCTAAAACAGAAGCTGTAGCTCTTTGCCATTGAAATCTTATAGTAGCACCTGGACCAGTTCCTCCAGTAACTGTCATAGCAATAGGGTCACCCTCTACACCCATACATACCACCTCATCAGGTTGAACAATTACCCCAGCTGTTAATGCCTCCGATACTGTTATTTCAATTAAATTACTTCGATTAGGATTAGGGTCAGGAGTTGCCAGAGAAGCATTTGCAGCAGCATCTGGAGCATTACATAAAACACCCCCAAAATCAATAATTGGAACTCTATAAAATGTAGCTGAAGCGGTTAAAGACCCATGATTATAAACGGCTCCAGTAGCTCCTGGAATTAATGTGAAATTATCAATTCCATCTTTAACAGTATCTATATACCATTCATATTCAAGTATTGTACTTCCCATGGGCCCTGATGCTGGTACAACTTCTGTAAAAGCAGCAAGATCTTCTCCTGAACAAATAGTCTGAGCTGCACCTATTACTCCACCATTAATTCTATTTACAGCAAGATTAGTTATCCATTCTATTGAACATGTATTTGAAGTTGCTCTTGTAGTGAGAACAGCTGTATCAGACATTGTTCCAGGAACTAAAATAGTTCCCTCAGGTCCATCAGCAAGTGGAGTTCCATCAAGGAAAAAGTCATATGTAATTCCAGGACCTAAAAGTGCCGAAGCAGTTATACTTACTGTCCCTAAATCAGCTAAACAAAAAGTTATTTTTTTAGCTCCCAAAACATTTTGTTCTCCTATACTAGATGAATTACATGGTGAACATGAAGTCTGAATTGTAAATGTAGACCCTGGAGTTGTTGCTGTAATTTGAATAAGTGCTGCCGCTGCTGCACCTGAACTAACAGCAGATTCAATCTCCCCTGCAGCTGCAATTATATCATCCAAAGCTTGAGCAACTTCTAAAGAAGTACTAGCATTCGAAGTAGCAACAACTGAAGTTAAAAGGACTCCATTTAAAGTAACTGAATAAGAATCTCCAGCTTGAGGACTTCCATTAATATTAACATTAGTAATTTGTTTTGTAGTTGTAACTGTCCCAGAAGTAGCAACAATATTTGGAGAGCTTGGGGCTTGATTAATCGAAATAGCCACTGTACCTGCACCAGCAGTTGTCGTTGTAGTACAAGAAATTCCCCCTCCATTATAAGTTGTTTGTAATCTATAAAATTTTGATACTGCTAATGCAGGTGGAGAATACGCAAGTCCATAAGCTCCCTCAACTGCAACAAAGGTTATATTATCATCTGATTCTAGCCACTGATTAACATACCCTGGCCCAGTATTAGCACCTGTATAAGTTAATTGAGAGGGTGTTTCTCCTGAGCAAATAGTTTGTGAAGATGTACTAACAGCAGTATTAGTCGCTGGGTTTACAAGTATCGTCAATTCAGTTGTACTTACCGAGCATGATAATGCTCCATCTGTACTAGTTGCCACTCTTCTAAATTGAGTATCTAAAGTTAGTGCACCTGGTTGATAAGTCTCACTTGTTGATCCTCCTGGAGCATTTCCCCAAGGTCCCCAAACACCAGCTAAAGGTCTTGTTCTTAAAACCCATTGATAAGAAAGTGTTGGTCCTCCTAAATCTGGAATTCCTTCACCTCCTGGTGGACTTGTTAATAATAAAGGAGTATCACCATTACAGACTGTAGATTGAGTATTAGTTATTGTGCCCGCTTGAACAGAATTTAAATTTATTTTAACTGACGAACTCTCAGCTCTACAAATTTCAACACCTCCACTATCTCTGCGAATCACAACTCTTCGATAAAATAAATCCGTTGTCTGTGATCCGGCTATAGGATCATAATTCTCTGTAGTTACTGCTGTATCTGTCCATGGAATTAGATTATCTGGTGAAGTCTGCCATAAAAAAGTTATCCCTGGTCCTACTAATGTTCTAGATACTGTTCCATCAATAACAGATATTTCGGCAGGATCTCCCCCTAAACATATCGATGTTTGATTCGTTGTTATAGAAGCCACTCCTGCAACTAATGCAGTTTCAACAGTAACGCTAATTTGATTACTCTCAATACTACAAATCTGACCATTTAAATCACTAATTGCAATTCTTTTATATGTTGATGAAACAGATAATGCTGGTTGATTGTATGTCGGACCAGTTGCTCCTGTATTATTCCATACTGTACCATTATGAACCCACCATTGATAACTTAATGAAGCTCCAGATGGTGCTGTAGCCAAAGTCCCTGTAAACTCATCAGGATCACCTGAAGGACATATTGAAGCCGAAGAACTAATGGTACCTGCAGTTACTCTATTTACTGTAACATTGATAGCAAAATCTGTTTCACATGTATTAGATGTCGCTTTAGCTATAATAAGTACATCATCTACCATTCCTGCTGGAAGAGTTAATGTTCCATCAGGAGTATCCGGTTCAGTAATATTATTTATAGTAAATGTATAAGTAGGTGTTCCAGCTATAACAGTCGATGTGGCTGTTAAAGTTGCAACTCCCAGATCATCAACACAAATGGTTATCAACTTGCTACCAGTAACAATTTGAGTTCCCATATTTATACCAGCACCAAAAGATGTAGATGTTTTAACAGTAAAGACACTACCAGCTGTATTAGCCGTAACCGATATGCTTGCTGAAGTTGCATCTATTGTTGTAACAACAGCCGATCCAATTGCTGCATCTGCTTGAATTGTAGCAGCTAACCTTGTAGCAATAGATGAAACAGTATCTGCTAGAACTGCAGTTTCTGGAGCTAAAATAACTCCATTAATTATAACATAATATTTATCTCCTACGTTTCGGGTACCTGCTAAACTAATCTTTGTAACCTGTAATGAATTAGTTACTGTTCCAGTACTTGGAATAATATCTGGTGATGATGGTGCTGCAGAATCTACAGTAACTTCAATTGTTCCAGGCTCACCTGTACTAGTCACAGTACATGTATAGGCACCACTAGTATAAGTTGTTTGCAGTCTATAAAATTTTGTAGTCGTAGGTGCATCAGGGGCATATGATGTTCCAAAAGCTCCAGGAATATCAGTAAAAGTAATATTGTCATCTGACTCTAACCACTGATTTGTGTAATTTGCTCCTGTTGTTGCTCCCACAAAAGATAAAGGAGAAGGGACGTCACCTAAACAAACGGTTTGTGAGGAAGTACTTACAGCCGTACTAATTAATGGGTTAACAAGTATTCTTACTGCTGTTGAACTTGTTGAACATGATAAAGTTCCATCTAAACTTGTTACTCCTCTTCTAAATTCAGTATCTAAAGTTAATGCACCTGGCTGATAAGTTTGACTTGTTGAGCCTCCTGGAGCATTTCCCCAAGGTCCCCAAACACCAGCTAAAGGTCTTGTTCTTATAACCCATTGGTAAGTAAGTGTCGCTCCTCCTGGGTCTGGCAATGCATCTATATCATTAATTATTACTGGAGGGATATCTCCATTACATACAGCAATTACAGAGCTACTTATTGTCCCTGCTTGAACAGAGTTTAAATTTATTTTCTGTGAGGTGCTATTAGCTCTACAAAGTTCTACTCCAAATCCATTTTTTCTAATCACTACTCTTCTATAAAATAAGTCTGCTGATTGAGAACCTGCTGTAGGATTATAATTTTCAGTTGTTATTCCAGTATCTGTCCATGCTAAATCATTTAATGATGTTTGCCACATAAAAAATATTCCAGGACCTGCTGCTGTTCTAGATACTGTTCCATCAATAACACTTAATTCTTCAGGATCTCCCCCTAAACAAATTGATGTTTGGTTCGTAGTTATAGAGGCTACTCCAGCAACTAAATCTGGAAGAACTGTAATTTCAATTTCATTACTATCTGCAGTACATGCTAATCCATTCAAAGTGCTTTTAGCAACTCTTTTATATGTTGAAGAAACAACCAATCCTCCTGGAGGATCATAAACAGCTCCAGTTGCTCCTGTATCAGTATAACCTCCAACACCATCACTTCTTTTAACCCACCATTCATAAACTATACTTGCTCCAGCAGGAATAGTTGCATCAGAAAGACTATTAAATCCAGATGGATCATCTCCAGAACATATTGAATCAGAACTTTCTATTAATCCAGCCGTAACTCTATTTACAGTTACATTAACTGCAAAATCAGTTGCACAAGTATTTGATGTAGATTTGGCTATTACAAGAACATTATCCACCAAATCCGCAGCTAGAGTTATTGTACCATCTGGAGTATCTGCTACAGTTAATCCGTTTAAAGTAAATGTATATGTTGGTGTACCAGTTGATACTGTGGATGTTGCCGTTAAAGTTGCTACTCCCAGATCTCCTACACATACTGTTATCAACTTGCTTCCCGTTTTAATTTGATTACCAATAGATCCTCCTGCCCCTATAGATTTAGAAGTTTTTACAGTAAATACACTTCCAGCTGTAGCTGCTGTAAGAACAATCGTGCCAGCTCCTTCAGGACCATTTGCAACAGCGGATCCAATGTTTCCATCACCTAATACTACACCGGCTAATCCTATGGCTACACTACTTATAGATGGTAAACCACCAGGAACAGGATAAGGATATGGTGTTCCATTAATTGTGGCATAGTATATTTCTCCTACACCTGGAGCTCCAGTTATATTAATTATTACTTCCTGGAAAGTATTAGTAACTGTTCCTGTACTTGCAGTTATATCTGGAGAAGTTGGAGCTGCAGTATCAATAGTAACTGCAATTGTTCCTGGCTGGCCAGTACTTGTTGTTGTACAAGAAGTCGGTCCATCAGTATAAGTCGTTTGTAATTTATAATATTTTGTGCTTGTAATCGCTCCTGGTGAATATGCTGTACCAAAAGCTCCAACTATAGGGGTATAAAGAACATCATCATCTGATTCAAGCCATTGATTTGTATATCCTACTCCTGTTGAAGCTCCAATAAAAGATAAAGGAGAAGGAACGTCCCCTAAACAAATAGTTTGAGAAGAAGTGCTAACAGCTAAATTATTTGCAGGACTAACATCTATTGATATAACAGTTGAACTCACAAAACAGCTAGTGGTACTTTCTGTGCTTATTGCTCCTCTTGAAAATTCAGTTTTTAAAGTTAATGGTGCCGGCTGGTAAGTAGCGCTTGTTGAGCCTCCTGGAGCATTAGCCCATGCTGACCAAGTAGCCCCATCATATGTTCTTGTAACCCACTGATAAGAAAGTGTAGCCCCTAAATCTACTGTTGCCGCAACTAAACTGATTATTTCTAGAGGAGTATCTCCACTACAAACTGTAGATTGAGTCGAACTTATTGTTCCAGCTGTTACTGAATTAACATCTACTAAAATAGAATCACTATTAGCTCTACATAATTCTTGTCCTAAAGCATCACTTCGAATAACGACTCTTCGATAATATAAGTCCGTTGCCTGTGAACCGTTTGGAGGGTTATATTCTTCAGAATTTGAACCAGCTATATCTGACCATGCAATATCATTAGGCGAAGTTTGCCATATAAAACTTATCCCTGATCCAGCCACTGTAGATCCTCCAGTTGTTGTTAAAATATCTGGATCTCCACCTGAACATATTACTGTTTGATTAGTTGTAACTGAAGCAACTCCTGCAACTAAAGATGGGTGAACAGTCACAGTAACTATATTAGTTGTCACAGAACAAGTACTTACTACCGCATCTCTTCTAAAAGTATAAGTTCCAGCAGTATTATATATATCGGAGCGAATGTTATAATTACTAGCAGCATTAGTGCCTGAAACAGTAGAGGCCGGGGCCCAAGTACCAGCATTATTCCTTTGCCAAAGATATGTAACTGGAGATGCGCCTCCATTTCCAATAGCATCATTCAAACTTCCAATTATTGTAGATTGAGAAAGACAAATTTCAATTGATGAGCTAATTGTTCCAGCATCCACAACATTGACAGTAACTTGTTTAACTTGAGAATATTCTCTACAAAGCTCTGTTGAACCGCTTTTTCTTATTATTGCTCTTCTAAACCAAGTTGTTTCTGTTAAACCTGATGGTGGATTATAAGAAGGACTTGTAATTCCACTAATTGCTGAAAAACCAGCTACTGAAGAAATTGTTGATTTTTCCCACGAATAAAAAATATCAGCTGCCGCTGCCGTATCTGTTCCTCCATTTATAGTCATATCAGAGGGATCTCCACTTGAACAAATGCTTTCTGCTAAAGAATTTAAATTCCCGCCTGCTAGAGCAGGGGCTACAGTAACAGTTACAACGCTACTTTCTTCAAAACAGACTTTATTATTTAATGTAGATATAGCTCTTCTTTTATAAGTTGTACTAACAGTTAATGCTGGAGGGTCATAAGATGCGGTTGTAACCTCAGGGCTTAATTTTGCCCAATCAGTTCCTCCAGATGGAAAAGCATACCATAAATATGTAATTGCTCCACTACCTGTTGCTGAAGCTAAAGATGATATAACACCTGGATTACCTCCAGAGCATATAGTTTGATCAGCACCAATTGATCCAACTGAAGTCAAAGAGTTTATAGCTATGTTTACAGTTTTCTTAGACGAACAGCCTAAAGCAGTAAATCCAGTAACCTCTAACATAATTGGAGTCGCAAATGGCGGAGTTAAAGTAGTTATAGATGTTCCGTCTGTTATTGCGAGAGGACTTCCTCCAAGAGTAAATGAATATGATGAAGTTATAGCAGGTCCAGTAGCTTTAATTTTTGTGGCTGAGCTACAAATAGTAAAAGTTGTGCCAGCTTGAATTAGCGATACACCTATTGTTGATGAGGCTGAAGAAGATTTTGACACTTCAACAACATATGACATTCCTTTGGCATTTGAAGTAACCTCAATAGTGCCTGCTCCTCCAGGACCCGTATTAGCTAATGCTGTTGAAATATTGGCATTGGCCTGAATAAAAGGAGCTAATCCCGTTGCAAGAGTTGATGGCGTTTCATTAAGGGCAGAAGTTACATAAGGACCAACAAGAACTCCATTTATCGAAGCATAATATTTTTCTGTAGCAGCTCCAGAATTTCCAGAAAACTCTATTCTATCAACTTGAAATTCAGTTGAAACTTCAACCTCTCCCGGAGTGTTTGCTTCCATATCAATTAAAGTTCCTCCTCCTCCAGAATTAGGAGTTTGATTTACAGTAAATGTTTTGGAATTTGTACTAATACATCCACTAACATCAACTACTCTAACACTAATTACATCACCATTAGACAGAGTTGTCATTGAAAAAGAGGAATCATTAGTTGGAATAGCAGTTAATGGTGCTCCATTTAAGAAAAAATGGTAAGTACTTCCTCCACCAGATGAAATCGTTACTAAGTCCCCTTCACAAACAGATGTTCCTGCTGATGAATTTAAAGTTGCCGTAGAAGGGATTGGGTTCGTTATAACTGATCCTGCTGCATAATTGTCATCCAAGTTAGGTGCAGCCTCAGCAACTCCAGTAATTGCAGTACCTGTAATAGCATTGCCCGTTAAAGAAACTGTAAAAGTATTTGCCCCAGGAGTATCTAAATCAATAGTAGTAAATGTAACTGTTATGGTTGCGCCTCCCGCTAAAGATCCTGATAATGCTTGATTCAATCCTGCAGCTCCACCATTATCAGCCCTGTTAGGACCAGTAAGTACAACATTTATGTTAAGAGCTTTGGCTGCATCACCAAAATTTATAGTATAGGTACTTTGGTTAGTAATTTCAACACCTAAAGAATATGTCGCAGTTGGACAAGTTGCAGGTAAAACTATGGGGGAAGGTGGAGATGGATTGGGAACTGTTATTCCACTTAATTTACTAATTTTAAGTATGTCAGTTGGTGTCTGAGAATAAACACTATAAGAGAACAGGAAAATCCACAAAAATCCTAATCCTAACAGTGCCCTACTGAAAAGGTTTTTATAACTCATACTAAATATTCTATACAAAGAACGAGTTTTTTATACAATTATTGTTAGAAATATAATATAATAATAGACTTAAAATCTAAGGCCCTATTAGTTTTATGAACTTATTTCTTAACATTTTTTTCTAGATAAATTTATTTTTTTTCATCCAATCATCATTATATATTTTTTGAATATATCGACTACCTGAATCGTGAAATAAAACAACAACAACATCTTTTTTTCTAAATTCTTTACTTAATTGAAGAACACCTTTTATAGCTGCACCGGATGAATTTCCAGCGAAAATACCTTCTTCCTCTGCAAGTTTTCTTGTATATATTGCTGCATCTTTATCTCTAACTTTTTCAAATTTGTCAATTATATCAAAATCAACATTTTTTGGAATATATCCTCACCTATTCCCTCTGTTTTATATGGATAAATCTCATTTTCATCAAAAATTCCTGTTTCATGATACTTTTTAAATACTGATCCATATGTATCAATTCCATATATTTTAATTTTAGGATTTTTTTCTTTTAAAAACTTTCCTACTCCTGATATTGTTCCACCTGTTCCTACTCCGACCACAAAATGTGTTAACTTTCCATCTGTTTGATTCCATATCTCAGGCCCGGTTTGTTCATAATGAGCCTTTGTATTAGATAAATTGTCATATTGATTTACGTACCATGAATTAGGTGTTTCACTTGCAATTTTTTTAGAAACACTATAATAAGATTTTGGATCTTCAGGTTTAACATCAGTTGGACAAACAATAACTTTTGCACCGACTGATTTTAAAGCATCAAATTTTTCTTTTGATTGTTTATCATTAGAAACACATATTAATTTATAACCTTTTACAATTGCAACAAGAGCTAGTCCCATTCCTGTATTTCCAGAAGTTCCTTCAATAATTGTTCCTCCTTTATTTAATTTACCCTCAACTTCAGCATCTTCTATCATTTTTAATGCCATCCTATCTTTTACAGAATTTCCTGGATTAAAACTTTCCACCTTAGCTAATACCGTTGGTTTAATATTTTTAACAATAGAATTCAATCTAATTAAGGGAGTATTACCTATAGTTTCAAGAATGTTTTTTGAATATTTCATTTTTATAATTTACAAATTTACCATTATGAGATTAAGCATTAAATAAATAATCAAATTATTTCTATCTAAATCTTAAACCTTTAGATGGAGAAATTTTTAGAATTATATTTAATGGAATCCATAATATAATTATGCAGGTAATAATAAATAACATATTTGCAAAAAAAACGTGTCTAAAATCAAAAATTACAGGAGCTATATCTACAAAATAAGTTTCGGGATCAAGCTTAATTATTCCATATTTTTTTTGAATGACAAAAAATATTATACCAAAAAAATTACCAATTAGTAAACCTTTTAAAATTATAAATAAACCATTCCATAAAAATATTTTCTTAATTATTATATTTTTTAGCCCGATTGTTTTTAATAAAGAAATCATTTTTAATCTCTCAAAAATTAAAATTAATAAAGTCGTTGATAAATTGATTAAAGAAACTATAAAAACTATAATTAAAATTATTAGAATATTGAAATCAAAAAGAGCAATCCATTGAAAAATTGAATTAAATCTTTTTGTTATAGATATACTATCTAAATTTGGAGGTAATTCTTCATAGATTTTTTCAGAAACTTTATCCGCATTATAAATATTATCAATAAATATTTCATAACCTCCAATCATATTCTTATTCCATTTTTTAACTCTTCTAATTTGATCAATATCTCCATATATCAAATTATTATCAATATCTGGAAAACCTGAATTAAATAATCCAACAATTTTAAATCTTGATCTATAAGGCATATTTTGATTTTTTATGTTCTGAAAATATAAGTCAATATTATCTCCCAATTCAAGAGATAATCTATTAGCCATTGGTTTAGATAAAATAATTTCATTGCTAATGTTTTTATTATTTATTTGCGGATAAATCCCTTCTACTAAAAATTCTTTAATAACCTCCCATTTATAATTAGAATCAACTCCCTTAAATACTCCTCCTTCAAAAGCATTTTTCTTTTTAAGAATTATGCCATCAAAAGCAATAGAGTTTATAATATCAACACCATCATTTTTTTTAATTATTTTCTTTAAGTTGAAATTGTCTTGAAATGGTAAAACTGATATTTGAGACTCATTATTTTCAAAAGAAGTAATTGAAATATGACCATTAAAAGCAATTGTTTTAGATTTAATTTTTTCTTGAAGACCTTTTCCTGTTGAAATAGCAATAATTATTATAGCTATCCCAATTGAAACTGCTAGAATTGCTATATTTATTATGCGATTAGAGATACTGTTTTTTTTAGGATCCCTGAATTGCATTCTACGAGCAAAAAATAATGATAAATTCAATTAAAAAAAATTACGCCTATTTCAAAAATACATTTTTTCTTTTGCTTATATGTAACTATGGTTGTTTAGGTCAAATTGAAATAAAAACAGGTGCAGAAAATATCTCAGAATATTTAAGTTTAATAAAAAACAAAAGTGTAGGTGTAGTTGCTAATAACGGGAGTATTATTAAGAATGGCTCAAAAAACATTCACCTAGTTGATAGCTTAATTTTATTGGGTATAAATGTTAAAAAAATTTTTTCTCCAGAACACGGTTTTAGCGGAGATCAAGATGCAGGAAAAAAAATTGAAAATCAAATTGACAAAAAAACTAAAATAAAAATTGTTTCACTTTATGGAAAAAACAGAAAACCTAAACCTGAAGATTTAAAAAATATTGAAATATTAATATTTGACCTCCAAGATGTTGGTGTTAGATTTTACACCTATATTTCTACATTACACTATGTTATGGAAGCATGTGCTGAAAATAATATTCAACTAATTGTTCTTGATAGACCAAATCCAAATTCTAATTATATAGACGGACCCGTTTTAAAACCAATTAACAAAAGTTTTGTTGGAATGCATGAAGTTCCAATTGTTTATGGCATGACAATAGGTGAATATGCAAAAATGATTAATGGTGAAGGTTGGTTAAAAAATTCAATTAATTGCAAACTAAAAGTAATCCCATTAAAAAACTATACCCATAAATCAAATTATATAATTCCTTTAAGACCTTCACCCAACTTACCAAACAAAAAATCTATTGAATTATATCCTAGTTTATGTTTATTAGAACCGACTGTTATAAGTGTTGGAAGAGGAACGGAAATGCAATTTCAAATTTATGGTAATCCTAAATTTCCAAAATCTGAATTTAAATTTACTCCAAAACCTAATTTTGGTTCAAAAAACCCTAAACATAATGGAGTTTTATGTTATGGGAAGGATTTAAGAAATACTAAAAAAAGAAATAAAATTAATATTAAATGGCTCATTGAATCCTATAATAAATATCCAGACAAAAAAAACTTTTTTTTAAACGGATTTGATAGAATATCTGGTGATTCATCATTAAAACAACAAATTATTGCTGGCTGGAATCATATTCAAATTAGAAGAACATGGAATGAAAAATTAGAAAAGTTTAAAATCATAAGAAAGAAATATTTAATATATCCTTGATCAATAATTATTAGTTATGGAATATTCAAATATTTATGTGTCTGGAGTGAAATTTTCCATTCTGGATTTTTTAAAACAAAATCAACCAAAAAAGAACTTATCTTCTTTCTAACACTCCATTCTGGTTGTAAAAAAAGCTTACATTTTTTTCTAACTTTTTTAGATTGTGATTTAGCAAAAATTAAATCACTTTTATTATAAACAATAATTTTTAATTCATCTGCAGATTTATAAAATTTATCATTCGGTAATTTATTTTTCTTAGGTGATAAACAAATCCAATTCCAAAATCCTGATAAAGGATAAGCTCCTGAAGTTTCCAAATGAGTAGAAATTCCTGAGTCTTGTAATTTTTTTGTAAGCGGTCCCATAGGCCAGCTTAAAGGTTCACCACCAGTAATAACAGCTACTTTAGAATATTTTTTTGCTTTTTCAACTATTTTATTAATGTCTGTTGATGGATGAATTTCAGGGTTCCAACTCTCTTTTACATCACACCAATGACAACCAATATCACAACCTCCTATCCTTATAAAAAATGCTGCTGACCCTTTATGAAATCCTTCTCCTTGAAGTGTATAAAAAGATTCCATTAATGGCAACTCATTTCCTTTATTAACTAATTTCAATTTTATTATTTAAATCTACTTTCAAATATAATTTATTATGAAATCAGATAATATTTTTAAAAAATATATTTACATATATTGCAGAATATATATAAAATGAAAACTCTTAATCCATTTCATCTAGCCATACCAGTTGATAATCTTGAAATTTGTAAAGACTTTTATGAAAACACACTAGAATGTTCACCTGGAAGATCTTCAAAAATATGGGCAGATTATAGTTTTTTTGGACATCAATTAGTGCTTCACTTTGATCCAAACAAAAAAAAAATACATCATAATGAAGTTGATGGAAAATCAGTTCCTGTTCCTCATTTTGGAATAGTTTTATCTTGGAATGAATTTATTGATTTTGAAAAAAAATTAAAGAAAAATAAAATAAAATTTGAAATAGAACCATATGACAGATTTAAAGGACTTGCAGGAGAACAAAGAACTATGTTTTTTTATGATCCTTCTGGAAATGCCCTAGAGTTTAAATCTTTTAAAAATTTAAATCAATTATTTAAAAAATAAAATGTTAATTTTTTTTGAAGTTCTATTTGAAAAAGTGTTTTCTGAAAGTTATGAAAAAATTTAATCCTTTCTTTGACATGCTAACAATGTATTCTTTAATAACATAGAAATTGTCATTGGACCAACCCCTCCTGGGACAGGAGTAATTGCACTGGCTTTTTTTGAAACATTTAAAAAATCCACATCTCCTTTAATCGAATAACCCTTTTCTTTAGTTTTATCAATAACACGTGTAATACCGACATCTATTATAACAACTCCCTCTTTTACCATTTCAGTTTTCAAAAACTCCGGGATTCCTAATGCGGAAATAATTATATCTGCTTTTTTTGTAAAAAGCTCTAAGTTTTTTGTTCTACTATGTGTTAATGTGACTGTTGCATTTCCTTTACTAGATTTTTGACTTAATAAAATACTAATTGGCCTGCCAACAATATTACTCCTTCCAATTACAACACAATTTTTGCCTGAAGTCTCAATATTATATCTTTCTAAAAGTTCAATTATTCCATATGGAGTTGCAGGAATAAAAGATTCCATCTCTAATGCCATTTGCCCAAAATTTGTTGGATGAAAACCATCAACATCCTTTTTTGGATCTATAGATAACAAAACTTTTTGTTCATTAATTGATTTTGGTAAAGGTAATTGTACAATAAAACCATCAATTTCATTATCATTGTTTAAATCATCTATATGACCTAAAAGTAATTTTTCACTTATTGAATCATCTAAACGAATAAGAGTAGATTTAAACCCAACATAGTCACAAGCTTTTACTTTGCTTCCAACATATGTTAAACTTGCACCATCATTTCCAACAATTATTGCTGCTAAATGAGGTGTTTTTTTTCTTTCAGAAACTCTTTTAGAAACTAAATCTTTAATCTCATTTTTAATATCAAAAGATATTTTTTTTCCATCTAAAATCATAAACTATTATTTCATTCCTTGAAACATTTGCATTAAATGCTGACCCTTTCCTCCCTGCATCATTTTCATCATTTTGTTCATTTGATTAAACTGTTTAATTAATTGATTTACCTCATCCATACCTCTTCCTGATCCTTTAGCAATTCTTATTTTACGACTATGGTCTAAAATATTAGGGTTTTGTTTCTCCTTTATAGTCATTGAGCTTATAATAACCTCAATATTTTTAAAAGAACTTTCATCAATATCAACATCTTTCATCTTATTGCCAATACCTGGAATCATTTTAACTAAATCTTTCATATCTCCCATTTTTTTCACCTGTTGTATTTGAGACAAAAAATCATCGAAACCAAATTTATTTTTAGCAATTTTTTTATTTATTTTTTTAGCTTGTTCTATGTCAAATTGTTCTTGAGCTCTTTCAACCAATGAAACAACATCTCCCATTCCTAATATTCTATCAGCCATTCTATCAGGATGAAAAACATCAAGAGCAGACATTTTTTCTCCTGTACCTATAAATTTTATAGGCTTATTTACAATGGTTTTAATAGACAAAGCAGCACCTCCTCTTGAATCTCCATCTAATTTAGTTAGTACTACACCATCAAAATTTAAAATTTCATTAAAAGCTTTTGCTGTATTAACAGCATCTTGACCTGTCATTGAATCTACTACAAATAAAGTTTCTGAAGGCTTAACTGCTAAATGAATATTTTCAATTTCTTTCATAAGAACATCATCAACTGCTAATCTACCAGCAGTATCAATAATTATAGTATCACATCCTTGTTTTTTTGCAAAACTCAAACTATTTAATGCTATTTTTACAGGGTTTTTTTCTTCAACATTAGAAAATATTGGAACATCTACTTGTTTGGCAACAACCTCTAATTGATCAATAGCAGCTGGTCTATATACATCACATGCAACCAACAATGGTTTTTTAGAAAATTTCTTTTTTAAGTAAAGGGCTAATTTTCCACTAAAAGTTGTTTTTCCAGATCCCTGAAGACCAGACATTAAAATAATTGAAGGTTTATTTTTAATATTAATTTCAGAAGTTTCTGAGCCCATTAAATCGGTTAATTCATCTTTAACGATTTTAATTAACAATTGACTAGGTTTTAAACTTGTTAAAACCTTCATCCCAATGGCCTTATCCTTAACTTTTAATGTAAAATCTTTAGCTATTTTATAGTTAACATCAGCATCTAAAAGAGCTCTTCTAACTTCTTTTAGTGTTTCTGCAACATTTATCTCAGTAATTTTACCATGTCCTTTAAGGACCTGAAATGCTTTTTCTAATTTACTGCTTAAACTATCAAACATGTTAAATAATATATTAAGATAATTTATTAAACAAAAATAAGAATTGAAAAATGATTGACATCAATTATTTTTATTTGTTTGAAACATTAAAGAAATCACTATAACATGAGGAAAAGTTATAGCAGCTAAAAAAGAAAAAAATAAAGGAAGAAAATAATTTGACTGAATATTAAAAAAATAATAACTAGAAAATAATCCAACTATTGCAATTAACTAATATAAAATTGAAGATTTTACATATTTGTAAATTGAAAAATATGAAACATCACCGTACAAATTATTTATTTGAGATTTTAATGATGGCAAACTATGCCATATAATAAAATAAAAAGAGAATGAATATATTAATGTTGAATTAGAAAAAACTAAAATAAAAAATAATAAAAGTAAAATTTCAATAAATAATAAAATAAACTCCTTTTTAAAAAATATTATTATAAAAAAACATAAGAAAAAGATTAAAAACAAAATCTGAAAAAAAATACTTTCAAAATTTATTCCTGTAATTTGAGATATAACTTTAGAAACATCTTCATGTTTAATAATAAAAAGTAATAAAAAAATAACTCCCCCATAAAAAAAATAAAAAAAAGAATTGTATTTGTTTGGTTTTATTTTAGATTCCCAATGCTGTTCACCAAAATGAAAACAACTAACCAAAACAAAAACCAAAAGTGCTAAAGAAGGTAAAAAAAAGAATAATAAACATCCTATAAGAACAGTTAATAAATAAAAAGAAAAATATTTTAATTTATTTACTCTGTTACCATTATTAGTAAAAGTCGATATAATTTTTAAATCATTTGCCCCATGAACAATTCCAATACTTAAAATTGCAATTATTCCAATAATATTTTGAATATATTCACTAGATAGAATTGAGATAATTAATGCCAAAATCGACAAAATTGTATTAAATCGATAATATTTTAATCCTGATAATGAGATAATTACAAATTTTATGTTAAAATAATTAGAATATTATTTTGTCAACACTCTTTTTTTGTTACATTTAAACAAAACAATAATTATAATTATGGAAAAAATTTTAAATCAAATTTTAGATTTACCTCAAATGGTAAATCAAAAACTTCCAAAAAACACTTTTAACAATATGATGGAAGGTTCAGAAGGTTCATTTGGAGGCTGGGCAGGAACTTTTTACAAGGTTGGAGCTTTAATTGTTCTCATTGGAATTCTAATTGCTGCAATTACTGGAGGAATAGATGCTATTAACGCAGCCGAAGGCCTTGGTAAAGCGACAGCCGTTATTTGTATGCTTATTTTAATATATGCAGCATTTCCAATCGCTCAAACTGTAAGATCAGCTGGAGATAGTTTAGCTGAGTCCAAAAGTGGAATTGTAGATTTCATTTTTAAAGATCTTATTGTAGCTAACATCAAACTGTCAGGACATGCTGGAGCTTTAGTTGCTTTATTTGGAGCAATTTGCGCTACATTGGGCTGGCTTTTAATGGGCTCAGACCCAAATATTGCCATTGCTCCTGAGTTTTTTGCTGGAATAGCCTATGCTGTTAGTCTACCCATTAGTGCAACTGCTGAATTTTTATCAATGATTCGCTTAGATTTTGTAGGGGGAGTTTTAAATGACTTTAATGATTGGGATGTTACTGGTTCTGATGCTACTGGTTATAATATTGGTGGAATTGTAGCCGTTGGCTGGGAATTTGTTCAAGTAACAATTATTTTAGCAAAATTATATGTTTCTCTAGCTCTTTACCATTTTCTTTATGGCCTATTGAGCACTTTAGTTAATTGGATAAAAAACCCATCTATTCCAATTAAAACAAGTTAATTTGAACAACTAGAAATGGTTATGATTCAAAAGGGATTAACTCTATAATCTCAAAATAAAAATCACTCTTTTAATTAAGAGTGATTTTTTTTACATCCTATCTGGAACATCTATACCCAACAAAGAGCATCCAGAAAAAATAACTTCAGAAACTTTTTTAGATAATTTAAGGCGAAACTTTTTTAATGAAGTATCTTTTGTTCCAACAATAGATAAATTTTGATAAAACGTATTAAAATATTTAACTAAATCATAAATATAATTTGAAATTAAAGCTGGACTATAAGATTCTCCAGCTTGAAAAATTACTTCAGGATATAGTAGTAAATGCTTAACAATATTTTTTTCTCTGTAATCAATTTTATCTAATACATTAATTTTTTTGTCATGATTTTTAACTTTTCTTAACAAGGATCTTATTCTTGCGTATGTATATTGAATAAATGGTCCCGTGTTTCCATTAAAATCAACTGAACCCTCAGGATCAAACAATATTCTCTTTTTAGGGTCAACTTTTAAAATATGATATTTTAAAGCACCCATTCCTATAATTCTAAACAAAGAAGATTGTTCATTTTTTTTCATACCTTCAATTTTTCCAGTTGATTCAGATACTTTTTTTGCTGTAGATTGCATTTCATTAATTAATTGATCCGCATCAACAACATTTCCCTCCCTACTTTTCATTTTACCATCAGGAAGATCTACCATTCCATAACTAAGATGGAAAAGAGATTCAGACCATTTGTAACCAAGTTTTTTTAAAATAAGAAATAAAACTTTAAAATGATAATCTTGTTCATTGCCTACAGTATAAACCATACCATTTAATTCCGGATTATCCTCTTTTCTTTTATACGCAGTTCCTAAATCTTGAGTAATATAAACTGATGTGCCATCAGATCTAAGCAATAACTTCTCATCTAATCCTTCATCAGTTAAGTTAATCCAAACTGATCCATCTTCTTTCTTATAAAAAACTTTTTTAGAAAGTCCTTCTTTAATAATTTCTTTTCCTAATAAATATGTGTCACTTTCATAATACAAAGAATCAAAAAAAACACCTAAATCATTATATGTTATATCAAATCCATTATATACCCAATTATTCATTTTCTTCCACAATTCAATAGTAGATTTGTCTCCGGATTCCCATAATCGAAGAAGTTCTTGAGCTGAAATAAAAATAGGAGCAGATTTAATAGCCTCATCTTTACTCTTTCCATTATTAATTAAATCTCTAACCTGCTTTTTAAAAACCTCATTGTATTTAACATAATATTTACCAACAAACTGATCTCCTTTTATACCTGATGACTCTGGAGTTTCATTTTTTGAAAAAAGTTTCCAAGCAATCATTGACTTACATATGTGAATTCCTCTATCATTTATTACTTGTGTTCTTATAACTCTTTTACCATTAGCTTCTAAAATTTTTGAGACTGAATGTCCTAAAAGATTATTTCTTATATGTCCTAAATGTAAAGGCTTATTAGTGTTTGGAGATGAAAACTCTACAATAATTAATTCAGAATCTGATTTTTTTGTATTAAAACCATAATTTTCAATTTGATCAATCCTATACAATTCATTAATAAAATATTGATCCGAAATAGTTAAATTTAAAAACCCTTTAACCAAGTTGAATTTAACAACATAGTCACTAAAATATTCTAAATGACTTCCAATCTTTTCGCCAATATCGTCTAATGAAATTTTTAAAACTTTAACCAAAGAAAAAATCACTAAAGTTATATCTCCTTTAAATTCTTTTTTTGTAGACTGAAATTCTAATTTATGTACACTTAAAGAAAATTCTGATTTTAAAAAAGATTTAACTGTTTTGTCAAGATCCTTATATATATTCATTTTTTAGCTATTTACTATAATTATATTAAAAATTGATTAGTGTTAAATTATATTTTAAAACTAAGAAATAGATCTTTTGTTTAGACCTGTATAAATTTGTCTTGGTCTTCCAATTGGCTCCATATTTTTTCTCATTTCTAACCATTGAGCTATCCATCCTGGTATTCGACCAAGGGCAAACATTACTGTGAACATTTCTGTTGGAATACCAAGTGCACGATATATTATACCTGAATAAAAATCAACGTTTGGATATAATTTTCTGTCAATAAAATACGAGTCTTTTAATGCTTCTTCTTCTAAACCTTTTGCAATATCTAGGACAGGGTCATTAATCCCTAATTCTTTTAAAACCTGGTCAGCAGATTTCTTAATTATTTTAGCTCTTGGATCAAAATTTTTGTATACCCTATGACCAAAACCCATTAACCTAAAAGGATCTTTTTTGTCTTTTGCTTTAGCCATAAATTTTTTAGTATCCCCACCATCTTTTTGAATTGCTTCTAACATTTCTAAAACTGCTTGATTAGCCCCTCCATGAAGTGGTCCCCATAAAGCGGAAATTCCAGCAGAAACTGATGCAAATAAACCCGCCTGGGATGAACCAACTATTCTAACTGTTGAAGTTGAGCAATTTTGCTCATGATCTGCATGTAGAATTAATAATTTATTAAGAGCGCTTATTACAATGGGATTTACTTCATATTCTTCATTAGGTCTTTTAAACATCATGTGTGCAATATTTTCAACATAAGAAAGTGATGTGTTAGCATAATTTAAAGGTAAACCCTTAATTTTTCTATGTGCCCAAGAAGAAAGAATTGGAAATTTTGCTAATAACATTATTATTGCTTCTCTCATTTCATGATCTGAATCAACATCAACTGAAGAAGGATTAAAAGCTATAAGACCAGAAGTTAATGAAGCTAGAACTCCCATTGGGTGAGCTGATTTTGGAAAACTTTTTAAAATAGACTTTAAATCTTCATCAACAATAGATTCTTTTTTAATTTCATTTACAAAAAATGATAATTCGTCTTTATTAGGTAATTCTCCATAAATAAGTAAGTAAGCTACCTGAATAAAACTAGATTTAGAACATAATTCTTCAATAGAATAACCTCTATATCTTAATATTCCTTCTTCTCCATTTAAAAAGGTTAAACCACTCTTACATGAACCTGTATTTTTATATCCAGGATCATAAGTTATTAATCCCGTTTTAGCCCTTAAGGTCTGAATATCTATTCCCTTTTCATTTTCAGTTCCTTCAACTAATGGAAACTCATAAGTAGAGTCATTATAACTAATTTTAACAAAATTACTCATAAAAAGTTGATTTATGTAAATGTATCAAATTAAGAGAAGAAAAGAAAATAGAATTAATTTATACTTTTCTAAAATAATTTAAGAAAATAAAATTATAAACTAAAACCTAAAAACTTTTCTGCCTAGAAACAAAGCTTTATTATCTAAATCTTCTTCAATTCTAAGAAGTTGATTATACTTAGCCATTCTGTCACTCCTTGATGCAGAACCAGTCTTTATCTGTCCAGTATTAAGAGCAACTGCTAAATCTGCTATTGTATTATCTTCCGTTTCTCCAGATCTATGGGACATTACTGAAGAATAGCCGGCTTTATTTGCCATTTCAATTGCATCTATTGTTTCAGATAAAGTTCCTATTTGATTTACCTTTATTAAAATAGAATTAGCAATTTTATTATCTATACCTTTTTTTAACCTCTTTACATTTGTAACAAAAAGATCATCTCCAACAAGTTGAACTTTATTTCCAATTTTATCGGTTAAAGATTTCCAGCCGTCCCAATCATTTTCATCCATTCCATCCTCTATTGAAATTATTGGAAACTTTTTACATAATGATGCTAAATATTCTACTTGTTCTATCGATGTTCTTTTGCTACCCTTAGAACCCTCAAAAATAGAATAATCATATATACCATCTTTATAAAATTCAGAACTTGCACAGTCTAAAGCAATTACTACATCTTCTTCTGGCCTATATCCTGATTTATTTATTGACTCAACTATTATGTTTAAAGCATCTTCTGTTCCTTTAAGTTCTGGAGCAAAACCTCCTTCATCACCAACAGATGTATTTAATTTTTTTTTAGAAAGAATTTTTTTTAGATTATGAAAAATTTCTGTTCCAATTTGCATTGAATGAGAAAAAGATTTTGCACCTATTGGAATTATCATAAACTCTTGAAATGCAATCGGTGCATTTGAATGAGAACCTCCATTAATTATATTCATCATTGGGACTGGTAAAGTCTTTGCTGCCTCTCCGCCAATATATTTATATAATGGTATCCCAAGTTCATTAGCTGAAGCTTTGGCAACTGCAAGAGAAACACCTAGTATTGAATTAGCTCCTAAATTTGATTTATTAGGAGTTCCATCTAAATCAATCATAATTTTATCGATTTTTTTTTGATCAGATGCTTCTTGGCCAATTAATTTTTTTGAAATTATATTATTAACATTTTTTACAGCTTCTGAAACACCTTTTCCCATATATGAATTCCCTCCATCTCTTAACTCTACTGCTTCATGCTCTCCAGTAGAAGCGCCAGAAGGAACTGCAGCTCTGCCAATAAAACCTTTCTCTGTCTTAACATCTACCTCAACTGTTGGATTTCCTCTAGAATCAAAAATTTGTCTAGAAAAAACATTAGTTATCTTACTCATTTATAT
>CAYUZY010000002.1:9810-40264 GCA_964448645.1 uncultured Flavobacteriaceae bacterium | reverse complement strand
CTTCAATATCAAATTCTATTTTTTTTGCCATTTTATTACGATTTAAGTTTGTTTAAACAATAGCGAGTATGTCGCTTTCTTTCATTATTAGGTAATCCGATCCTTCATGTTGAAGTTCAGTTCCGGCATATTTACCATATAAAACTTGATCTCCAACTTTTACAGTAATTGGATTTTCTTTAGTTCCTTTACCCACAGCAACAACACTACCTTTTTGCGGTTTCTCTTTTGCTGAATCAGGAATGATAATACCAGAAGAAGTTTTTGTTTCAGCAGCAGCAGGTTCAATTAGAACTCTATCTGCTAGGGGTTTAATATTTAATTTACTCATGATATTTATTTTTTAATTTATTTGGTTTCATAAACTATGCCATTTCAAATATTTGATTAATTTTTATAAAAAAATGTCAGCATGTCATATTATTTGTATAAAAAGATTAATTGCCATTGTCTGCAGGCAGTTCAGGAATTTCATTTGGAATAATTTCAGGTAATGACTCAGGAACTTCTTCAATAGAGTTGCTATCTAGGAGTTTTGATTCATCTGTTTCAAAATTTTTAGTTATAGTAGCATTTGATATTAAAATTAAAACAAGAAGAAGAATAGCAAGAATCCATGTGCTCTTGTCTAGAAAATCAGTTGTTTTTTGAACACCACCCATTTGTTGAGATCCACCTCCTCCAAAAGAAGAAGAAAGACCTCCTCCTTTAGGATTTTGAACCATAACTACCAATACTAATAAAAAGCAGACGATAATTATTAAGGCAATAAAAATTGAAAATGTACTCATTTTTTATTTTCTAATTTTTTTATTTTTTTTATTTGGTCTGCAAAGAAAGCATTTTTTTCTGGATATTTCAAGGACAAAATTTTATATGCTTCAATGGCTTTTATATATTTTTTTTGCTTTAAATATATTTTTGCTAATGTTTCGGTCATCAATTCATTTTCAGAAGTAAGAGTTTTAATACTAATATCCTCTATATTTTCCGCAAAACCTTCTCTTTCAATTTTTGAAGGATTATTTAAAAAAGTTTCAATTAAATTGAATTTTTCATCTATAGATTCTGATTTTTTGTTATCTAATTTATTATTATCTAAATAATTTATCCAATCTGTAAAATTCATTTTTATTGAACTATCTTTTTGATTAAACTTATCCTCGTGTTCTCTATCTTCCCATGGCAAATTAACCCAATCATAAAGCCAAGATCTATCATAAACGCTAATGGCTGTTTTTTTTAATTCGGAATCATATTTTTTTGATTTGGTATCTTTTAAAATTTTAAGATAATATAATTTTGGTTCTAAAAAATAAGGGTAATCCCTAATTAAACTTTCAAGCTTTTCAATGTTTTCTTTAGAATCAGGATTAAAATTATTAATAAACTTTTGATATTTTTTTTTATCCATGATTACCATTTAGCTAAAGTATCATTAAAAATATCTTGCGTAATACGATCAAAAATTTCTTCATGGGCAGTATCTTTAACATCGTAAACTTGCTGTTCTGCAGGAAAATCATAAAAAAAAGAATAACTTCTTTTAATGTCATCTTCTTCCTTTTTTTTATTAAAGTATCTTAAAGAAATACTTATTTTTAATCTGTTTTGAGCAGCTTTTATTTCTGCAGTTGCAGACATTGGGGTTACACTATATTCTGTAATTTCTCCTTCATAAATTAAATCACCTTCTTTGTTTACTAAACTTAGATTTGTTCTGTTTAAAATTAAATCTTGTAGAGCAATTGTAAAATCTCTATCAAGACCAGGTTCAACTGTTGACCCAGGTCTATTTCCAGCTTTGTTTTCAAAATAGTTTACCTGAAAGGTTTCTGTGCCAGCAGGAATTGATGCGCCAGTAAAAGAGTATATTCCACATCCATTTTGAATTAAAAAATAAATTATTAAGATTTTTATTTTATTCATTTATAGTTTTATTTAAATCAAATTGTTTAATTTTTCTATACAAAGTTCTTTCTGAAATTCCAAGTTCTTTAGCTGCTAATTTTCGCCTGCCTTTACTTCTTAAAAGTGCTCTTTTAATCATTTCTATTTCTTTTTCTAAAAGAGATAAAGTCTCTTCTTCAACAACGGTTTCAGCATATTCATATTTATCATTTTCAACTTTATTTTTTAAATCATTGTTTTTACTGTCTAGAGGAACCGCTTCATAAGATTTTTTTTCATTTTTGAAGTCTTCATTCATTATTTCTTCATTTTCCGGATACATTTTTTTTATAATAGATTTATTCTTTTTGTTTATAGAATCGATATTTTCTTCATTAATCAAATCATGGGTAATTTTTTTTAAATCATTTAAATCATTTTTCATATCAAATAAAACTTTATATAAAATTTCTCTCTCTGATGAAAAATCACTTCCTTTTGTTTCTTTTTTAAAAATTGCAGGAAGTTGCGAGTTTGAATCAGGAAGATATGATCTTATAAGTTCAGGACTAATTTCTCTATTTTTTTCAAGAACGGAGAGTTGTTCAGCAACATTTCTTAATTGCCTAACATTTCCACTCCATCTATAATTAGTAAGGATTTTTTCAGCATTTTCATTAAGTCTTAAAGTTGGCATTTTATATTTCTGAGCGAAATCTGAAGCAAATTTTCTAAATAATAATGGAATATCTTCTTTTCTATTTCTAAGTGGAGGGATTAATATTTCAACCGTACTTAATCTATAATATAGATCTTCTCTAAATTTTCCTTTTTGAATAGCTTCGGGAATATTTAAATTTGTAGCAGCAACAATTCTTAGATTAGTTTTTTGAACTTTAGAAGATCCCACTTTTAAAAATTCACCAGTTTCTAACACACGAAGAAGTCTTACTTGAGTTGGAAGAGGAAGCTCTCCAACTTCATCTAAAAAAATTGTACCACCATCTGCAACTTGAAAATAACCATCTCTAGATTGAGTAGCTCCAGTAAATGATCCTTTTTCATGGCCAAAAAGTTCACTATCAATTGTACCTTCAGGAATTGCCCCACAATTAACTGCTATATATTTTGAATGTTTTCTGGAAGAAAATTGATGGATTATACGAGGAATATTTTCTTTTCCAACTCCACTTTCTCCTACAACTAATACGGATATGTCAGTTTCAGCAACTCTTATAGATTTTTCAAGAGCTCTGTTTAAACCAATATTATTTCCAATTATTCCAAAACGTTGTTTTATATTTTGAAGTGAATCCATTATTTATATAGATTTAGAATATGAAATTGCATTACCTAAGAGAGTGCCAGAAGTACAATCTTTAATTTTTACATCAACAAAATCACCAATTTTATAATTTTCTTTATTAAAAACTACGACAGTATTTTGAGAAGTTCTACCACTCCATTTTAAGGTTGATTTCTTTGAATTTTTTTCAACAAGCACACACATTGTTTTTCCAATAAAGCTTTTCATTCTTTTATGAGAATGCTTTTGTTGAAGATTAATTATCTCGGTTAATCTTCTTTTTTTTGTAGTTAAGCTTATATCATCTTTATATTTTTTTGAAGCTAATGTTCCAGGCCTTTCAGAATAAGAAAACATATAACCAAAGTCATATTTCACATATTCCATTAAACTTAAAGTTTCTTTATGATCTTCTTCAGTTTCTGTTGGAAATCCAGTAATTATATCATGAGATATTCCACAATCAGGAATTAATTTTTTGATATTTTTTATTAGATCGATATATTCTTCTCTTGAATATAGTCTATTCATCTTTTTAAGAATTCTGTTACTTCCCGATTGAAAAGGCAGATGTATATGTTTACATATGTTATCATATCTCACCATTGTTTTTATTACTTCTAATGTCATGTCTTGAGGGTTGGATGTTGAAAATCTAATTCTCATTTTCGGAAAAGTTTCAGCTATCAACTTTAGAAGTTTGTCAAATGTTATAGATGTTTTTTTTTGTATATCTGAAGCTTTAGAGAAGTCTTTTTTTAAACCACCCCCATACCATAAATAACTATCAACATTTTGCCCTAAAAGAGTCAATTCTTTAAATCCTTTTTTTTGTAAGGAGGAAATTTCATTTATAATACTATTTGGACCTCTACTTCTTTCTCTTCCCCTTGTAAACGGAACTACACAGAACGAACACATATTATCACATCCTCTTGTAATTGAAACAAAAGCACTCACATTATTTGAATTTATTCTAATAGGAGATATATCACTGTATGTTTCATTTTTTGATAAAATAACATTTACTGCTTCTATGTTGTTTTTTGCTTTTTCTATAAGATTTGGCAAGTCTTTATATGAGTCGGGGCCAACAACAATGTCAACAATTTTTTCTTCTTCTAGAAATTTATGTTTAACTCTTTCCGCCATGCAACCTAAAACACCAACTTTAATTTTGGAATTAGTTTTTTTTAAATGATTAAAATCATTTAATCTTTTTCTTATTCTTTGCTCAGCTTTATCCCTAATTGAACATGTGTTTAATAAAATTAAAGAAGCATCTTCAGGCTTAGAAGTTATTTGATAATTATTATTAGATAATATTGATGCTACAACTTCTGAATCTGAAAAGTTCATTTGACATCCATATGATTCTATATACACCTTATTTATGTGATCTATTTTTTTCTTATCTTTTTGAACCTGATGACTTTGTGTAGCATAACCATTCGTTTTTTGTGTAGTTAAATGTGTAGGTAAAACACCCACAGTTCCGTTATGCGCATAGGGGTTCTTATGGTTATTATGTACGATTTTCTTTTTGAGTGTTTTCTCCATTTTACCTAAATATCCAAAAAAGTGAGGAAATTCCTTACATTTCCTGAAAGTGTCACAAAAATACAAAAAACAGGACAAAATGTCATAACATCAACACTTAATTTATTAAATTTGAATAAGAATGATAAAATGGAATAAAAGTTCCTATTATCGGAATTGTAAACTAAATAAACAGGAAACGTCTTAATTAATTTTATTTTTTCTTAATCTACCAAACTAATTTAACTGTATACTGAATTTAGCAGCAATGTAAAGCGTTGTAGGTAATTATTATATATATTTATTATATCAACTTAATAAAGCTGAATGAAAAAAAATAATATATATATAATTTCTATATTTTTTCTTTTAGTTTCTCATTTAGGTTATAACCAAGAAAAGTTGAATTTAGGAGTTATTGGACTTGTTCATGATCATGTTAATTGGATTCTTAATTATAAGTCTGAAAATGTAAAAATTGTTGGAATTGTTGAGAAAAACATCAATTCTATTAATAGATATAAAAAAAGATATAATCTTCCAGATTCTATTTTTTTTGATTCAATGATTGATTTATATAATAAAAAAAAGGTAGATGCAGTTGCTGCCTTTAATTCAACATATGATCATTTAAAAGTTGTTAAGTTCTTTGCCCCTAAAGGTATACATATAATGGTTGAAAAGCCTCTTTCAGTTAATTATGATATTGCAAAAGAGATGGCTTTTTTAGCTAAAAAATAAAACATTAATTTGTTAGTGAATTATGAAACTTCTTGGTATGAATCAACTTACCATGCTAAGACACTAGTTAATAATGGAAAAATTGGAAGTTTAAGAAAATTAGTCTTTAATACCGGTCATCAAGGACCTATTGAGATTGGTTGCACATCAGAGTTTTTAGAATGGTTAACAGATCCAGTTTTAAATGGCGGTGGAGCATTAACAGACTTTGGATGTTATGGAGCTAATATATCAACCTGGCTTTTTAATGGTGAAAAGCCTTTGTCTGTGAGTTGTATAGCTAAATCAATAAAAAAATTAAAATACCCATTAGTTGATGATGATACTACAATAATATTAAACTATGATAAGAAAAAAGTAATTATTAATGCCTCATGGAATTGGCCATATAATAGAAAAGAGATGCAACTTTATGGTGATAAAGGTTATATTAATTCAATAAATAATAATAATATGGAAATCATAAAAGGAGAATATAGTTCCTTAAAAAAAATTAAGCCACCATTAATAAGCCCTGAAAGAAAAGATCCTTTTTTATTATTATACAAGGTAGTTAAAGAAAATTATAAATTAGAACCGTTTTCTTTGTATTCAGTTGAAAATAATTTAATAGTATCAAAAATTTTAGATTTAGCATTAAAATCTTCAAATCAAGGTAAAACAGTTTTTTGGGATGAAGAGTAATTAAAATTATACAGAAATAAGATTATTAATTTTAATATTAGTTTTTTTAATACCCTCAAATCCAGACTCAATATTTACAATTTTTTTGAATCCTTTTGTTTTAAGATAGGAACAGGCAATTATACTTCTATAACCAGTTCTACAATGAATGTAAAATTTATTATTTTTTGAAAATTTATTTAAGTTAGTCTGAATATTATTTAATGGCAAATTAATTGAATCAGTAAGACTTTCATTATAAAACTCATCCTTTTTTCTAACATCATAAATAAGTAAACTCTCTTTTTTGTAATTTTTTTCAAAATCAAGAACATTAATTGAATTAATTTTTTCAGTCACTCTTCCACTTGACATCCAATTATTTATTCCTCCTTTTAAATAACCTAGTGAATTATCAAATCCAACTCTAGCTAATCTTGTTATCGTTTCTTCTTCTCTTCCATTTGGACTAACAATCAGTATAGGCGTTTTGACATCCTGTAAAATAGTACCAACCCAAGGAGCAAAACTTCCATTTAAGCCAATGAAAATTGAACCTGGAATATGAGCTTTTGAAAATTCATCTTTATTTCTAACATCAAGAATTAATGCCTTAAATTCATTTAATTTAATTTCAAATTCTTCAGGGTTTAATCCTATTTTAACTTTATCTAAAATATAACTAACATCTTGATATCCTTCTTTATTTAATTTAACATTTTGATTAAAATATTTTGGAGCAGAATCTAGATCTTCAAGAACTTCTCTAATAAATTCTTCTTTTTTAATATTTGCCCTTAATGCGTAATTTGTTCTTTTTTGTTCTCCGAGAGTGCCAAAAGTTTTTTCTGAAAGGTTTTTGCCGCAAGCTGAACCAGCACCATGGGCAGGATAAACAATTATATCATCAGATAATGGAATTATTTTTTTTGTAATACTTTCATATAAAATAGCTGCTAAGTCTTCTTTTTTTAGTTTTGAAGATTTTTGAGAAAGATCTGGTCTTCCTACATCACCAAGAAATAGAGTGTCTCCAGTAAAAATTGCATGATCTTTACCTTTAGAATTTCTTAGAAGATATGTAGTGCTTTCCATTGTGTGACCTGGTGTATGCAAGGCTTTAATTGAAACAGACCCGATCTTAAAGATTTCACCGTCTTTTGCAATAATTGATTCAAATGAAGTATATGCATTTGGACCAAATATAATTGGAGCTCCAGTTGATTTTGAAAGACTTAAATGTCCACTAACAAAATCAGCATGAAAATGCGTTTCGAATATATACTTAATTTTAACATTGTTTTTTTTAGCTTTTTCTATATAGGAGTCAATTTCTCTAAGGGGATCAATTATTGCAGCTTCTCCATTACTTTCAATATAGTATGAACCCTGTGATAAGCAATCTGTATATATTTGTTCAATTACCATTAATATTTCTTTTATGCATTTAACTTATTTAAAGCGTTATTTGTTGAAATAAAAATATTGTCCTTTTTAATGCAATTAATTAAATTCTTGTCAAATTTAAAACCTTTTTTCTTTTTATTAAAACCAGAGATTATTACTCTAATCTTTTTATTATTAAGTTTTTTAATTATTTGGCAAAATGATTCTGATCCAGAATTGTCAATATGATAAAGATTTTTAATATCAAAAATTAATGTGTTTAAAGAAGAAGAATTAATTGTTTTATTTTCAATAAATGATTTTAAAAAACTTAGATTTCCATAGAAAAGTTGACCTTTTAATTTTAGAATTAGAATATTACTTTTCTCTTGGTGTTTCTCCGATATACTTATGATGCTTGCGGAATTCATTAAATTTTTAATCTTTTTCTTTAAAGAGAAATTAGATTTTTTAAATCTTAAGGTAATTATTAATATAGAAATTAATATCCCTATTAATATTCCTCCTATAATTCCATAAAATATTGTAATAAAAAATGTAATAGTTAATAGAAAAAATTCATCTATAAAATTCGAAAATAATTTTCTAGGAAATTTGTAATCAATAAGATTAAAAACAGCTACAATGATTATTGAAGACAATACTGCCTTTGGCAAATGGTAAAGATAGGATGTAAAAAAAATAATAATTAGAGCTACAATAAACGCACTAATTATAGCTGAAATTCCAGATTTAGCTCCGGATTCATCGTTGACAGCTGATCTGGATAACCCCCCACTTACAGGATAAGATTGAAAAAATGATCCTATTATATTTGACATGCCAAGGGCTAAAAGTTCTTGGTTAGTATTAATTTTATAATAATTATGTTTTTCTTCTATTTTTTTTGCTATTGAAATGGCATGAATATAACCCAAAACAGCTAGTGTTATTCCTATTGTAAATAAGTCAATGATAATGTCATAGTTTAAAAGAGGTATTTTAAATTCAGGAAGTCCTTTTGGAATATTTCCTACAACATCAATTCCTATTTTCTTTAAATTAAAAATGTAAGAAATAAAAGTCCCTAAAATTAATATTATAAAATATATTGGAAATTTTGGCTTATATTTTTTGACAAAAAGTATTATTAAAATTGATAATAAACCGAGATATAATGTTGGTAAATTAATTTGATTTATATTATTATAAATATCAATTAAAATATTTTGAATTAGACTAGTCTGTGATAAAGATATTCCTAGCAAATATTTTAATTGACCAAAACCAATTATAATTGCTAGTGCTGAAACAAATCCATTTATTATAGGTTTAGATAAAAAGTTAGTAATAAAACTAAATCTAAACAATGCCATTATAATTTGAAAAGAACCAACCATAAATGCTAATGAAATAGCTATTAAAATATATTGTTCTGGGCTTGAAATAGAAATTATTCCTAAACCTGAAGCTACAATTAAAGAATCTATAGCAACTGGTCCTACAGCTAGTTGTCTAGATGTACCTAGAATAGCATATACAATTTGAGGAGTTAGAGCAGCATATAGACCATAAATAGGGGGTAATCCGGCAATTAAAGCATACGCCATTCCTTGAGGAATTAATAAAATACCCACATTTATTCCAGCTAAAAAGTCAAAATAAAAATTCTTTTTTTTATATTTTGGAAGCCATTTAAGAATTGGAATAAAATTTTTCAAAATCTTTTGTTTATTCAAAAATAAGGTTCTTTTTATTAGCTATTTTTTTGCCATTAAATATTTTAAACATTTAAAAATTTTACTGTTAAAAAAAAACTTAACTATTTTTGTCCAGAAAAATTTTAATAGATGTCTAAAAATTTAGTTATAGTAGAGTCCGCAACAAAAGCTAAAACAATAGAAAAAATTTTAGGTAAAGATTTTAAAGTAGCTTCTTGTTTTGGACATATATCAGACCTACCTTCAAATGAATTAGGAGTTGATGTTGATGGCAACTTTGTTCCTAAATATATAATTTCATCAGATAAGAAAAAGATTGTAAGTGAATTAAAAAAACTTTCTAAACAGGCTGATATTGTTTGGCTTGCAAGTGATGAAGACAGAGAAGGTGAAGCCATAGCGTGGCATTTATCTAACAATTTAAATTTAAATGAAGAAAATTCACGTCGAATAGTTTTTTCAGAAATAACTGAAAAAGCTATTAAAAGAGCTATTGAAGTCCCTAGAGTTATAAATAATAATTTAGTTAATGCCCAACAAGCAAGAAGAGTTTTAGATAGACTTGTTGGATATGAATTATCTCCAGTACTCTGGAAAAAGGTAAAAGGGGGTTTGTCTGCTGGCAGGGTTCAATCAGTTGCTGTAAGATTAATTGTAGAAAGAGAAAGGTCAATTAAGGACTTTATTCCTAAACAAAGTTTTAAAACTCAAGCTAAATTTATTACAAGTGAAGGAAAACAGTTATTAGCTCGTTTATATGAAGATTTTAGTGATGAGAATCTTACTAAAACTTTTTTAGAAAAAAATAAAAATGCTAATTATAAGGTTAACTCTATTTTAAAAAAACCATCTAAAAAGATCCCATCTCCTCCTTTTACGACTTCTACACTTCAACAGGAAGCATCTAGAAAATTGTCTTTTTCAGTTAGTAAAACAATGACTGTTGCTCAAAGATTATATGAAGCGGGTTTAATTACTTATATGAGAACTGATAGTGTAAATATTTCTGATGAAGCAAAAAACAGTATAGCAATTGAAATAAAGTCCTTATATGGAAATGATTATTTGTCTACAAGAAATTATAAATCAAAATCAAAAGGAGCTCAAGAAGCTCATGAGGCAATAAGACCTACAGATTTTTCTAAATCTACTATTTCTTCTGATTATGATCAGACTCGTTTATATGACCTTATATGGAGGAGAACAGTTTCTTCTCAAATGAGTGAAGCCAAAATTGAAAAAACACAAATTGAAATTTTATCTGATCAATTTTCTGAGAAGTTTATTGCAGATGGAGAGGTGATAATTTTTGATGGATTCTTAAAAGTTTATTTAGAGGGAAAAGATGAGGAAGAAGAAAATGGTAAAGTTTTATTGCCATTTGTAAATAAAGGTGATAATATAATAAGAAAAAAAATAATTTCAAGACAAAGGTTTTCAAGACCTCCATATAGATTTTCAGAAGCTTCTTTGGTTAAAAAACTTGAGGAATTAGGTATAGGCAGACCTTCAACATTTGCTCCTACTATATCTACAATTCAAAATAGAGGCTATATTGAAAAGGGAAGTTTTGAGGGTGTTAAAAGGAGTTATATAGAGTTAGAGCTTAAAGAGTTTGAGGTTGCTGAAAATAGTTTAACTGAAATTAGTGGAAGTGATAAAGGAAAATTAGTTCCTACTGACATTGGAAGTATTGTAAATGATTTTTTAGTTACAAATTTTAAATCGATATTGGATTTTAATTTTACAGCTCAAGTAGAACAAAGTTTTGATGATATAGCAAAAGGATCTAAAGACTGGACTGAAATGATAGATTCTTTTTATAAAAATTTTCATTCTAATGTTGAAGATGTTAAAGAAAATGCAAAGAGAGAATCAGGGGAAAGAATATTAGGAAATGATCCTAAAACGGGTAGAGTTCTTAAAGTTAGATTAGGCAAGTTTGGTCCAATTGCTCAATTAGGAGAATTAAATGATGAAAAGAATCCAGTTTATGCAAGTTTGACTAAAAATCAACTTTTGGAAACTATTACTTTTGAAGAAGCTATAAAATTATTCGAATTTCCAAGAATAATTGGATCCTATGAAAACAATGAAGTTTCTATAAATAATGGGAGATATGGTCCTTATATAAAATTTGATAAAACTTTTATTTCTATTCCAAAAGATTCTTCTCCATATTCAATAAATATTGATGATGCTATAAAACTTGTTGAGGAAAAAAGAAAAGCAGATGCTCCAATACATATTTATAATGAGCTTCCTGTTGTTAAGGGTGTTGGAAGGTTTGGTCCATTTATAAAATGGAATGGACTGTTTATTAATGTTAATAAATCATATGATTTTGAAAACTTGCAAAAATATCAAATTGAAGATTTAATTAAGGAAAGAATTCAAAAGGATAAAGATAAGGTGATACATGATTGGAAGGAGTCTGGTATTAGAGTTGAAAAAGCTAGATGGGGAAGATCAGTAATTATTCAAGGAAAAAAGAGGGTTCAGCTTTCTAAAGATATAGACCCTCAAAAATTAACTAAAGAAGATGTTGAAGGCTACCTTGGAAAGAAATCAAAGAAATAATTAACAATAATGATTGAAGATTTTTTAAATCCAATTGATATAGATGAATATCATCGAATTTCTTCTCTTCCCAAACAAATTATTGGGAAGAATATAAAGATTTATAATAAAAATGAGGGATTACCTGACCTAGAAAAATTTTCGATTGCTATAATAGGGGTGTTTGAAAATCGAAATAGTTTTTATAAAATGGAAAATAATGATTTGAATGGTTTTCGAGAATCTTTTTATTCACTATATCCTGGAAATTGGAATATTAATATAATTGATCTTGGTAATTTAGAAAACGGAGAAACAGTTGAGGATACTTATTCTGCACTTAATGAAATAATTTTGTCTCTTCGTCAATTAAATGTTATACCAATACTTTTAGGAGGAAGTCATGATTTAATTTATCCAGCATATAGATCTTTTGAATCAAAAAAACAATTAGTAAATATTGTCTCAGTTGATCATTCATTTGACTTTTCTCAGGATGAAGAATTAATTTCAGGGAGATCTTACATGAGTAAAATCATTACGGAGCAACCAAACTTTTTAAACAATTATACAAATATTGGATATCAAAATTATTATTGTGCTCAAGAAGAGAAAGATTTAATGGATAAATTATATTTTGATTCAATTAGTTTAGGCGATGTTTTATATGATGTTAAACAAGTTGAACCTGTATTTAGAAATGCTGATATTGTAGGTTTTGACATGAAATGTTTATCATGGCAAGCTAATGGAGAAATTAATTCTACTCCAAATGGTATTGATAGTAGAACTATTTGTGCTTTGTCTAGATATGCTGGTATTAGTGACAAAGTTTGTTTTCTAGGGTTATTTGAGTTAGGATGGTCTACACCAATATTTAATAAGTTGTTAGCTCAAATAGTTTGGTATTTTATTGAAGGAGTTCAATTCAGATATAATGAGTTCCCTATAAATATAAGTGAAGGTTTTTTGAAATTTAATGTTAGTTTATCAGATAGAGAAATTGTTTTTTATAGAAGTGATAAAAGTCAAAGATGGTGGATGGAATTAATAAATGATAATATATCAAATAATAAATTTAAAACTTCTACGTTATTACCTTGCACGGAACAAGATTATGAAGAGGCTATGAAAGATAAAATTCCTGAAAGATGGTTTAATGCCATTAAAAGGTTGCATTAAATAGTCTTTTAGAATTAATATTTGTAGTATGTATAATGTGGTTATAGAAAAAAAAATAGTTAGTTTTATGCAGAATCAATTATTGCAAACTATATTATTGAATAAATTTTTAATGAAAAAAGTATTTTTATTAATTGTCACTTCTTTTATTTTATTTTCTTGCGGAAATAAAAATAGAGGTGAATTAATAGGTGTAAAACAAAAAAAGTGGTTTGGCGAAAAGCCTTACGGAATGACTTTAATTGAGGGGGGTGCTTATATAATGGGTAAATCAGATGAAGATCAAGCTCAAACACAAAATGCACCTGCAAAAACAGTTACAGTTCCATCTTTTTATATGGATGAAACTGAAATTACTAATAGTGAATATAGACAATTTGTTTATTGGGTAAAAGATTCTATAGCTCTTGCTATGCTTGCTAGAAAAGCTGCTGAATTAGGAGGAGATGGTGAAGAAAACACAGAGGGTATAGGTGAATTTTCTTTCCAAGATGCAGATACTTCAGATTTAAGTGAGTTTCAAAAATACATGAAGCAGAATTATTATGATGTAAGTGAAGATCCTTATGCTGGAAGACCTTTAAATTGGGATGCTGATTTATCTTGGGAGACTGAAGATTATGTAGATCAAGCTTATGCTGAAGTTATGGATTCTCTTTATTTGCCCCCTGAATTATGGTATAATGGAGAAATGAAACTTGACGTAACTAAGCTTGTTTACGCTTATACTTGGTTTGATGCTGAAGGTGCAGCTGCAGAATCAAAAAGGAATAGACAACAATTTATTGATAGAACACCATTTATTAAAAAAGAAGAAATCCAAATTTATCCTGATACAACTGTTTGGATTAAAGATTTTATTTATTCTTATAATGAGCCTATGCATAATGATTATTTTTCTCATCCTGCATATCAAGATTATCCTGTAGTTGGAGTTTCTTGGAAACAAGCAGTAGCTTTCTGTAATTGGAGGACTAATTTTAAAAATGGTTATCAGAGATCAAAAGGAAAACATACTGTAAGTAGATTTAGGTTACCAAATGAAGGTGAATGGGAATATGCTGCTCGAGGAGGAATACCTTCTGGTACATACCCTTGGGGTTCTCCTTATCTTCTTAATGACAGAGCCTGTTTTTTAGCAAATTTTAAGCCTTTAAGAGGTGATTATGCTTCAGACCAAGCTGTTTATACTGTTGAAGCAAAGTCCTATTTACCTAATGATTATAATTTATATAATATGGCAGGGAATGTAGCAGAATGGACTAATTCTTCTTATGATTCAGGTTCCTATGATTATGTAGCAACTCTAAATCCAAATATGTCATTTGAAGATGAACAAAGAAAAGTTATTAGAGGTGGATCATGGAAAGATGTTGCATATTTTCTTCGCGTTAGTTCTAGAGACTATGAATATGCTGATACTTCTAGAAGCTTTATTGGTTTTAGAACAGTACAAGATTATTTAGGTTCACAAAAAGTTAAGATAAAATAAAAAAAAACACTTAATAATTTTTATATTTAAGAAATAAAAAACAATAAATAAGATGGACGATAAATCATTACAAAAAAGACTTAGAGGTAAATTAATAATGCATATGCTTTTCGGATTAGGAGGAGCTGTTGTAATTATTGGAGCATTATTTAAAATTCTTCACTTAGAATTTGGACCTATAACTGGGGGGCTTGTTCTTGGAATAGGATTAGGAACAGAAGCACTTATTTTTACAGCTTCTGCTCTTGCTACTGGAGAAATTCATGAAGAACATGACGAATATGTTTCGAAAGTAAAAGGCGGAAGTGGAGCCAAATCATCTGGTGGAGGTCCAGGATTGTCATCTAAAATTGATGCGTTAATGGCTGAAGCTAAACTGGATGTTCAGTTAATGAACAGATTAACAAAGAGTATTAAGGATCTGGAATCTTCTGCTCAAGCACTTAATCCGGCATCTAATGCTGCATCAGCTTCTGAAGCATATGCAGAAAAAATGTCAAAGGCTGCTGCTCAGATGGAAGAGCTTAATGCTAAATATCAAGAGCAAATTAATTCCGCGCAAGGAAATACAGAATTTAATGAAAAAATTGCTAGTAATGCTAGAAAATTGAAAGCTCAAATGGATAGTATGAATGCTAATTTAGCTTCATTGAATCAGGTGTATAGTGGAATGTTAAACGCAATGGAAAAGAAATAAAAAATGGCAGGAGCTAAAGAAACACCCAGGCAGAAACTTATTAGTTTGATGTATCTGGTTTTTATTACGATGCTTGCATTAAATGTAAGTAAAGAAGTTTTAGCGGGCTTTGGTCAAATGTTCTATAAGATTAAAGATGCTAATTCTAGGTTAGCAGAAACTAATGAAATCTTATATGAAAAAGTAAAAACTAACGCTGAAGATAAAGAAGGTAAGTGGTTAGGCCATAATAGAACAGCTCAAAGAATAAAAGAGGAGTCTGATAAGTTATACAATCTTGTAGGAACAATTAAAACTGAAATAACTGAAAAACAAAAAGAAAAGGATCCTGAGTTAATAGAGTTTCAACAGATGGACAAAGGAGATCAATTAAATTCTGTTTTTTTTGGTCCTGATGGAGTTTCAGATCGAGGAGTTGAATTTGTAAATCAAATAAACGACTATAAAATGCAAGTTATTCAAGTTTTTGGCAGTCAATACCCTAAATCTATTGAGGTTGTTGAAGCTAGGTTTTTTACTGGAGATCAAAACAGCAATATAAAAAATAAAGATAACGCTGATCAACCATGGTTAGCTTGGAATTATGAGGGATTTCCTCTAATTTCTTCATTAGCAAAACTTACAATGCTTCAAAATGATATTCGTCAAACTGAAACGGATGTTCTTACGACACTTATGGGTAAAGAAATGGAATTAGAGACTGGAGTCAATGAATCTAATTATATTACTTTACTTAAAACTGAAAAAGGAGCTTATTACTCTGGAGAAACTTTTGATGGAAGTGTTATCCTTGGAAGAAAAGGAGGGGCGCAAAATCCAAACAGTGTAAAGATAAGTCTTGATGGTAATGAGTTGACAGATAAACAGTATGAACTTATACCAGGAGGAATTAAGCTAAAAGTAGATGCTGGTAGACCTGGTGATCATACATTATCAGGAGATCTTGTTTTTTTAAATGATGGAGAGGAGTCTAAGATTAGTGTAAATCAAACTTTTACAACAATTTCTAAGCCTAATGCAGCAGTTATTTCTGCTGATAAGATGAATGTTGTTTATAGAGGTGTGGATAATCCAATTACAATATCTATTCCTGGAATTATAGATAGTAAAGTTAGAGCCAGTGCTCCAGGGTTAAAAAGACTTAGAGGAAGTAAGTATATGTTGTCACCACAAAAAGGAAGAGAAGTGAAAATAAATGTTTCTGGAACTCTTCCAGATGGTAAAAGAGTTTCTTCTGTTTCAAAATTTAGAATTAAAGAAATTCCTAAACCAACAGGATTTTTTAGAGGTAAAGATGGTGCATTTGGTTTACCGAAAACTAGTTTAGAAAAGGGGAAGGTTGAAGCTAGACTTGTAGATTTTGATTTTGATTTACCTGTTAAAGTAACTGAATTTAGATTTAGAGCTCCAGGAATGCCAAGTATGGTTATAAAAGGAAATAGACTTAACACAAAGGCAATAAATTCTTTGAGAAGAATAAAAGCAGGTCAGACAATTATAATTACTGATATCAAAACTGCTATTACAGGATCTAAATATAGATTGCAAAATCCATCTCCAATTTCTATAACTATAAATTAAAATTTATTGTCATGAAAAAATTCATCGTTTATCTTTTTAGCTTTTTATTAATGTTTGCGTTTAAATATTCATTAGCGCAAGCAAATTTATTAAATGCTAAGGTTCCTCAGGAAATAGGTATTCCTAATGAACAGCAACTTGAAGCAGACGATGAGACACCTATTGCTTATGGTTTTGTTGAAGACCGAGACGTTATGTGGTCTAAGACAATTTGGGAGAAAATTGATTTAGATGAAAGAATCAATTTTCCTTATTATTATCCTACAGTAGCTAATGGAATGTTATCTGAAAACAGGAAATCTCTTTGGAGAATAATTATTGATGGAATTAAAAGTGGAGAAATAAAAGAGATTTATAATGATGATTATTTTACAGAGAAAATAACTTTAGTTGAATTAGGAGATAGACTTATAAGTAGGGATATTTCTGAAGATGCAAGAGAAAGATTAAATGCGGGTGAGATTACAGAAGATTTGTTAGTTGAAGATGATTATGATACTAATCTTATGGAATCTGATGATGTAGAGCAGTATCTTGTTAAAGGAACATGGTATTTTAATAAAAGATTAGGAGAGTTAAAATATAGACTTTTAGCTATAGCGCCAGTAGCTGCTGATATTTCTACTTTTAGTGATAAAACGGCTAAGGCAGATCCTGAAAACTTTAATCCATTATTTTGGGTTTGGTATCCGGATGCTAGAAAAGTCTTAAATCAAAATAAAGTGTTTAATATTAAAAATTCTTCTCAACCTGTTAGTTTTGATCATATGTTGAATTCTAGAAGATTTAATGCTACCATATATAAGGAAGAAAATGTATATGAGGATAGACAAGTAAAAGATTATATGTATGAGGATGCACTTAGACAACTTCTAGAATCTGAAAGAATTAAATCGGTTATACGTGATTTTGAGCAAGATCAGTGGAATAATTAATTTTAATCAATTTTTAAAAATCGCTACTTTTTAAAGTAGCGTTTTTTTTTACATTATTATTTAATTTTAATTAATTATGATTGATTACATAATTGTTGGTTATGGAATAGCTGGATTATCTTTCACCTATAAACTAATTAAGGAAAAGAAAGATTTTGTAATTTTTGATGTGCCTAGAACAAATTCAACTTATCAATCGGGTGCAGTTTTAAATCCAACAATATTAAAACGCTACACTCTATCATGGAAAGGATTAGAGTTTATGAAATTCGCTAAGGAATTTTATTTAGAATTTGAAAAAAAATATAACGTAAAAGTTTATGATAATATTTCAATTCATAAATATTTTTTAAATGAACAAGAACAAAATTATTGGATTGAAGCAAGTGGCTTTAAATCTCTTGAAAATTATTTAGATCATAAAATTGTAACTAAATACAATAATCAATTTTTTTTAAAAAATGGATATGGAATAATAAAAAACACATCCAAAATTGATCCAAAATTAATGTTGGATACATTTAAATTAAATTTTGGAAAAGATAAATTTATTGTTAAAGAATTTAACCATAGTAAATTGAAAATTTTTGATGAATATGTTAAATATGAAAATGTAACTTCTAAACACATAGTTTTTTGTGAAGGAGTTCAAATAAAAAAGAATATTTTTTTTAATTATTTACCATTAACAAGTTTAAAAGGAGAATTTTTACTAATTAAATCTCCAAAACTATCAAACAAACATATTATAAAGAGTTCGATTTATATTATTCCAATTAATAAAGGAATTTTTTGGGTAGGATCAACCTTTAATTTCAATGATAAATCAACAAAAAAAACTAAAGAAGGATATAACTTTTTACTATCTAAACTTAATTCTTTGATTTCCGTTCCATTTCAAGTAATTGATCATAAAGTAGGTTTCAGACCAGTTGTTAAGGATAGGAGACCTATTTTAGGTCGACACCCAAAATATAAAAATCTTATTTTGTATAATGGATTAGGAACAAGGGGGCTTATGTTAGCTCCATTATTGTCAAAATGGTTATATGATTATATTACAGGTGAAAAAGAGCTTTATAGCGAAATCTCTATTAATAGATTCGAAAAATTATATTAAAACTAATTTAATTTTTGAATATATCTTTCAGCATCTAAAGCAGCCATGCAACCAGTTCCTGCAGCAGTAATAGCTTGTCGATATTCTTTGTCTTGAACATCTCCTGATGCAAAAACTCCAGGAATATTTGTTTTTGTAGATTTTCCTTCAGTAATTATATAACCTAGACTATCCATTTCTAATTGATCATTAAAAATTTCAGTATTGGGTTTATGTCCAATTGCAATGAATAGACCAGAAATAGAAATTTCTTCTTTCTCTTTAGTAATATTATTAATTACTCGCAATCCTTCAACTACTTGATTACCAACAACTTCTTCAATTTCTGAATTAAATTTTAAAACAATATTTTTTGATTTATATACTCTATTTTGCATTGCTTTAGATGCTCTCATTTTATCTTTTCTAATAAGCATAGTTACTTTAGAACATATTTTGGATAAATAAGTTGCTTCTTCTGCGGCAGTATCTCCACCACCAACAACAGCAACTTCTTGATTTTTGTAAAAAAAACCATCACATACAGCGCATGCAGATACTCCACCACCAATTAATCTTTGTTCACTTTCTAAGCCAAGATATTTTGCAGTTGCACCAGTACTTATAATTATAGTTTTTGTCTCTATTTCAGAACCGTCTTCAATAAAAACTTTATGTAAATCTCCCATTTTTTTTGAAAGTTTCACGTTTTTAACAAGGCCTATTCTAACATCTGTACCAAATCTTTCGGCTTGTTCTTTAAGTTGAATCATCATAGTAGGACCATCTATTCCTTTGGGGTATCCAGGAAAATTATCAACATCTGTTGTCGTTGTTAATTGCCCTCCAGGTTCCAAACCTGTAAATAGAACAGGCTTTAAATCAGCTCGAGCTGCATATATTGCTGCTGTATAACCTGCTGGTCCACTTCCAATAATTAATGTTTCAACTCTTTCCATAGTTTTACTTATTATTTAAGTCTATAATTTTTCCATTATCAATATTGTAAACCCAACTATGTATTTTTATTTCTCTCCTTTTTAAAATGGAATTTTTATAAATTTCAGAGTTTTTAATATTACTTGATTGAGCTTTGATATTAAGTTCAACCATTTTATTCATTCTTTTATTAATATCTTTTATAGAATCAATTTCTTCTTTGTTTTTATTATAAATATTTAAAATATTTTTAAACCACTTATTGGATGTATTTTTATTTTCCATAGCCTCGAATATTCCTCCACAGTTATAATGACCACAAACAATTATATCGTTTATATTAAGTTTATTAATTGCATAATCTAGAACAGTTTTAAAACTCAAGTCATTATTAAGACTTAAGTTTCCAACATTTCTGTGAACAAAAATTTCATTTAAACCTAAATTAGTAATATGATTTGGAACAACTCGACTATCTGAACATCCTATCCAAAGGATTTTTGGATTTTGTTTTTTTGAAAAATTTTTAAAAAAATTATTATTATTTTTTATTTGAGAATTTCTCCACTTTTCATTTTCTTTAAAAATTTTTTTTATTAAGTCAGTCATAAATATATTATATAGGATCAATAATTAATTAATCGTAAATATAATTTCTTAAAAGATATGATTTTAAAAATTTTATTAGATTTTGTTAAGATTAAAAAAATATAATTCGTTTTAAAAAAGATAAACATAAAGAAAGAAATGTATTTAAGATATATTTTATCTTTGCGTTTCAAAAGAAATAATTTTCTAGATAATGGGAGTAAATAAAAATAAGATAATTAAATATAAACCTCCAGGAAGTTTTGAAGAAACAAGATTTGAAAAGTTACATAATGTTATTTATAATAATTCTGATGAAGGATCATTATCTATAGCTAATTCAATTTCTCAATTGATTAGAGAAAAACAATCTCAAAAAAGAAATTGTGTTTTAGGTTTAGCAACAGGTTCTTCTCCTCTTAGTGTTTATAGAGAGTTAATTAGAATGTATAATAATGAAGGTCTTAGTTTTAAAAATGTAGTTACTTTTAATCTAGATGAGTACTTTCCTATAAGTAAGAATGATATAAATAGTTATAATCATTTTATGAATATTAATTTATTTAATCATATTGATATACCAAAAGAGAATATTAATATCCCAAGTGGAGAACTTTCATTTGAAAAAGTTAGAAAATCATGTAATGATTTTGAAAAAAAAATAAAAGAATTGGGAGGAATAGACCTTCAAATTTTGGGAATAGGAAGAACTGGTCACATAGGTTTTAATGAACCAGGTTCTCATTTTAATTCTCAAACCAGATTAGTAAAGTTAGATGATATGACACGTTTTGATGCTGCAAAATCCTTTCAAGGAATTGAAAATGTTCCTAGAGAAGCAATAACTATGGGTATTCAGACTATATTAAGTGCTAAAAGAATTATCTTAATGGCATGGGGATCAAATAAAGCTTCAATTCTTAAAAAGGCAATAGAAGGAGAAATTACATCTTTAATTCCTACTTCATATTTACAACATCATAAGAATACAACTTTAGTTTTAGATAATGAGTCTTCTTTAGAACTTACTCGAATTAAAACCCCTTGGTTAGTTGGGACATATGAATGGAATATTGAGAATAGTGCAAAAGCTGTTGTTTGGCTATGCGAAAAGAAAAATAAGTCAATTTTAAAATTGACCGATAGTGATTACAAAGAAAATGGAATGGTTGATTTATTGAATATTAGTGGATCTAGTTATGATTTAAATATTAATATGTTTAATAAATTACAACATACAATTACAGGCTGGCCAGGAGGAAAGCCAAATTCAGATGATTCTAAAAGACCTGAAAGGTCATCACCTCACCCAAAAAGAGTAATAATTTTCAGTCCTCATCCAGATGATGATGTTATATCAATGGGAGGAACTTTTGACAGATTAGTTTCTCAGGGAAATATTGTTAATGTTGCGTACCAAACTTCTGGAAACATTGCAGTTTCAAATGAAGATGCAAGTAAGTTTTTAGAAGTTACTCATGATATGTTTACAGATAAAATTAAAAAAGAATATGAGGAAATAATAAAAAAGTTTAAATCTAAAAGAACTAATAAAGCTGATCCTAATATTATAAGAAAGCTTAAAGGCGCCATTAGAAAAAGAGAATCACTTGGAGCAACAAGATATATTGGAATTCCTGATAATCAGGTCCATTTTTTGAATCTTCCATTTTATGAAACTGGAACTGTTTCAAAAAATCCAATTTCTAAAAATGATATTGAAATAACCAAAAATTTAATTGAAAAAATAAAACCTCATCAAATTTATGCAGCTGGAGATTTAGCAGACCCTCATGGAACTCATAGAGTTTGTTTAGAAATAATTTTTAAAGCAATTAAATGTTTAAAAAAAGAATCTTTTATGAAAAATTGTTGGGTTTGGTTATATAGGGGTGCCTGGCATGAATGGGAAATGTATGAAATTGATATGGCCGTTCCAATGAGTCCGGACCAAGTTTTAAGAAAAAGAAATGCAATTTTTTACCATCAATCTCAAAAAGATGGAGTTATGTATCAAGGAAATGATCAAAGAGAGTTTTGGGTTAGAGCAGAACATAGAAATGCTGAAACTGCGAAAAAATATCGTAATCTGGGTCTTTCAGACTATGAAGCAATTGAGGCATTTAAAAGATATCATTATTAAATAGATTTCTCCCTTTCTAAATTATTTAAGAATTTAATCATATTTATTTATATAAACATTTAAGATTAAATTATTTGTAAATTGTTATAAAAAAACATTATGGAATTTAAATTATTATTCAGAACGTTAGTTTTTTTCTTGTTTCTTAATTCAATTAATTCACAACAAAAATTTTCAAAAAGAGCAATATCTAAAATTAAAATAGAAGCTGAAAAACTTGTAGAGAAAGACTATAAGAAAACGCAAGTTATGGTTGATAAAGTTTATAGTTTTTCAGAACTGGGTTTTCAAGAAAATGAATCTTCAAAATATTTAACAAAAATACTGGCAAAAGCTGGATTTGATATTGATTACGGAATTTCTAATATTCCAACTGCTTGGACTGCAACTTGGAGTCAAGGTAACGGACCAGTAATTTCTTTAGGTAGTGATGTAGATTGTATTCCTAAAGCCTCTCAATATCCTGGCGTTTCATATCATAAGCCAATCATTGAGGGAGCTCCAGGTCATGGTGAAGGTCATAATTCTGGAATTCCTGTAAATATAACTGCTGCATTAGCAATACAGAAAATAATGAAGAAATATGGTTTAGAAGGAACTTTAATTCTTTGGCCTGGAATAGCTGAAGAGTTAGTAGCATCAAAAGCCTGGTATGTTAGAGATGGATATTTTGATGATGTTGACCTTTGTATTTTCACTCATGTAGGAAGTAATTTAGGAGTTTCTTATGGTTTGGCTCGAGGAACGGGTTTAATATCTGTTGAATATAATTTTGAGGGAGAAGCTGCTCATTCTGCTGGAGCTCCATGGAGAGGTAGAAGTGCTTTAGATGCAGCTGAACTTATGAATATAGCTTGGAATTATAAAAGAGAACATTTACACCCTTTAAAAAGATCACATTCAATATTTACTGATTCAGGAGATCAACCAAATGTTGTACCATCTAAAGCGTCGATTTGGTTTTATTTAAGAGATATTACCTACGAAGGAATTATGGATATGTATAATGATGCAAATAATATAGCAAGAGGTGCCGCTCTTATGACAGACACAAAGTATACATCAAAGATAATAGGAACAGCTTGGCCAAGACATTTTAATAAGGTAATTGCTGAAACAATGTATTCTAATATTAAAAAAATTGGTTTACCGAAATGGTCTGAAAAAGATCAAATTTTAGCTAAAGCAGTCCAAAAAGAGGTTAATTCGAAAACTCAAAATGGATTAGTCACTAAATTAAGTGACTTGGGAAAACCTTCTTCTGTTATGGTAAGTGGAGGGTCAGATGATATAGGAGATATTTCATGGAAAGTACCTACAGTCACCTTAAGATTTCCATCAAATATTCCTGGTTTGCAAGGTCATCATTGGTCCAATGGTATAGCAATGGCGACTCCAATAGCTCATAAAGGTGCAAATTCAGGAGCAAAAGTAGTTGCTTTAACAGTAATTGATTTTTTAAATGATAAAAAATTATTAAATAATGCAAAAGATTACTTTAATAATGTACAATTAAAAAACACAGAGTATAAACCTATGATTACGAAAAATGATCCTCCTCCTATCTATCTTAATAAGGAAATTATGAATACTTATAGAAAAGAATTGGAAAAATTTTATTTTGATGAAACTAAATATGATAATTACCTTGAGCAATTAGGAGTAGAATATCCAACCTTAAAAAAGTGAACTTTTGATTAATTATAAATTATTAATATTCTTATTATTCACATTTTCAATTAATGGACAGATTAAAGTTAGTATAGAAGATTCTATTTCTATTGGTAAAATTTTAAAATATCAAGAAGAGGCATGGAATGATGGAGACATAGATAAATTCATGGAGGGATATCTTAAATCTGATAATATAGTTTTTACTGGATCAAATGGATCTATTTATGGTTGGGAAGAAACAAAAAAAAGATATTTAAATAAGTATTCAAATAGGACTTTAATGGGAAGGTTAAAATTTAGAATTCTAAATTTTCAAAAATTAAGTGATAGTATTATCCAAATGCAAGGAAGTTTTTATTTAAAAAGAAAAATTGATGATAGTAAAGGATTTTTTTCTTTAATATGGAAGAAAGAAGATGAAAAGTGGTTTATAATTAGTGATCATACTTCAGTTTCAAAATAATTTTTGTAATCCATTTATTCAATTAAATTTGTTCTTTATTTAAATTTTTAAATATTTTTGAAAAAAAAATATTTTTTTATTTTTTTTATTTTTTTTATTCTTTCCTGTAAAAAAGAGAGATTTGTTCCACCTAATATTATTTTTATTTTAACAGATGATCAAGGATACGGAGATTTGGGTATTTATGGAGCAAAAGATATTTTAACTCCAAATATTGATTTTTTGGCTTCACAAGGGGCAAGATTCACTTCTTATTATGCAACCCAACCGGTATGTTCTGCATCCAGAGCATCTATTCTTACAGGATCATATGCAGATAGATTAAGCATCCATGGTGCATTTATGCCTAATTCAAAAAAAGGCATAAACAGTCAAGAAACTACTGTTGCTGAAATGTTAAAAAATAAAGGATATTCAACTGCAATTTTTGGAAAGTGGCACTTAGGTGATGCTCCTGAATTTTTTCCAACAAGACATGGTTTCGATGAATTTTATGGAATCTTATATTCAAATGATATGTGGCCCTATCATCCAGAACAAGGTACAATTTTTAATTTTGATGATTTAAAATTATATGATAATGAAAATGTTTTAAAAGTAATTAATGATCAATCATTTTTAACAGAAGCTATAACAGATAGGTCAATAAATTTTATAAATAAAAATAAGGATAATCCCTTTTTTCTTTATATCCCGCACCCACAACCTCATGTTCCTCTTTTCGCAAAGAATAAATTTAGAGGTATTCAAAAAAGAGGTATTTATGGAGATGTAATTAATGAAATTGATTTTTCTTTTGGAAGAATTTTTGATGCTTTAAAAAAAAATAATTTAATTAAAAATACAATTATAATTTTTACATCTGATAATGGACCTTGGTTATCTTATGGAACTCATTCAGGTTCTTCTGGAATCTATAGGGAAGGTAAAGGCACATCCTGGGAAGGAGGCCATAGAGTTCCTGCAATAATTTCTTATCCAAATTATATAAAACCTAATACTATAATTGAAGCGCCAGTTATGGGGATTGATTGGTTTCCAACTATAAAGGAATTTTCAAATAGTAAAAATCCAAAACTTAAAATTGACGGAAAGTCTTTAGTACCATTATTGACTGGAAAAACTTTAAAGTCACCTCATGAAAATTTGTTTTTTTATTATAGAAGAAATGAATTACATGCTATAAGACATAAAGATTGGAAATATTATTTAAGTCATTCATATAGAAGTTTAAATGGAAAAAAAGGGAAATCTGATGGAACACCAATAAAATATGAGATGAATGAAATAAAATCCCCAGAGTTGTATAATTTGATTAAAGATCCTAAGGAAAAAAATAATGTTGCGGACTTACATCCGAATATCGTAAAAAAAATAGATCGAATATCAGATTCTATAAGTTTGATTTTAGGAAACAGTCTAAAAGGGATTAAAGGAAAAGAAGTAAGACCTATAGGACTAATTAGTGATTAATATGTTTTTAACAATGATCAAATCACAATTTATTTTTTTAATAATAATATTAATTTTTTCAAATTCATTATTATTTAGTCAGGAAAATGAAATAATTATGGATTCAATTCCCTTTGGAGCAATAATTCAATCGGAGTTGGGAGGCAAAAGATCAAAATTTTATGGAAATACTAGATTTACTTTAAATCAGGCTTATTTTTCTAATTGGATTTCAAGTGGAGAAAGTTCCATTACGGGTTTATTTGGAATGGATTATAATTATAATTATTCAGACAGAAATGGATTAATTTGGGACACTAATTTTTTGTTATCTATAGGAGCAACATATATAAAAGGAAATGACTATACCAAAAAAACAGATGACAGAATTGAAATTAATTCATTAATCGGAAAACAAATTAACAGCTTATCAAGTTATTCAGTATATGTCAATTTAAAAACACAGTTGCAACCTGGTTATAATTATCCTTTAACTACAGGTGATGAGTTTAATAGAGAAAAAATTTCTGAATTTTTTTCACCTGCAATTATTCAAGGAGGATTTGGTCTTTATATAAAAAAAGAACCAATTTATTGGATTAATATGTCACCTTTTGCAGCTCGATTTATAATGGTTAATTCTAATTACACAGAAAATTTAAATGAAGATCAAAAGTATTTCGGAGTAGATCCTAATAAAAGAAGTAAGTTCTTTTTTGGAGCTTCTATAACAGGTAATCTCAAAGTTAACATTATGACTAATATTACTTTAGAAAATAAATTTAATACTTATATTAACTATCTAGAGAAAACAAAAAATATAGATATTGACTGGAATATGGATTTCAGATTTAAAGTTAATGATAAGATCTCCAGTAATTTAATAGTTCATTTTATTTATGATGATGATTTAATTAAAAAATTACAAATAAGAGAATTGTTTGGGTTAGGTATTAATATAGATTTATAGAATCAATTAGCACCCTTTACTTGATTAATAAACCAATCAAAGTTGTAGTAAGTTAAAAATACATTGTAAACACTTCCTTGACCTCTTGGTTCCATTGTAAGAACAACATTTTTATTTTCATCAACAAACCTTATGCAAGGTTTATTATTATTCATTAATAATGGTTTTGACCAATTTTCTTGTGAATAGACAACCTTGTATTTTATTGATTCTAGATGATTTTTAGTTGAAATTAAATATTCTTCTGCTTGTTTTAAATTTAGATTTTTTTTACTCCAAAAGGATACTTCTACAAGTTCTCCATTTTTTTCAACAAGGGAATTATTTCTAATAGAATATGAAGTTCCTTTCCCTAAAGAAAAGTTTTTATATTTCTTTTTGTTTGTTTTTATATAAGCTTTTGCAGTTTTGATAGGCATTTTATATTTGAGAGAGTCAAATAAAATTTTTTGACCCTGCAAAAAACTGAAAGATAAAATCATTAAAAATGAAAGAAAGAGTTTGTAATTATAAAACATAATTTTTTTATTTAGTTTTTTAACGTTTAAATTACAAATGTATTATATGATTAAATATTTTATTATTTTATTCCAGTTATTACTAAAGTTCCATCCCAGTCTTTTTTTTGCCCAACTTTCCAAGATTTAATTTTTTTGAATCCAACTTCAGAAAAGAAATTTTTCCATTTTTTTTGAGAAAAAAGACGCATTACTGATATCCCACAATCATTTGGCCATGAGTGTGAGGTTTTATTTTCGTAATAATAATCTATTCCCATTATTAATCTTGAATTTTTTTTAAGCCATGATGAATAAATATGCTTTATGAGTTCTTTAGGGTTTTCAAAGTAATAAAAAACCTCCATGGAGTGGACTAAATCAATTTTATTTTTCGGTTTCCAATCAAGTAAATTTTTACAGTAGTATTTATTCTTTTTATCAATAGATTTTGCTTTTTCAATCATTTTTTGAGATCCGTCAATTCCAATAGCTTTTATACATTTATTAAGTTTTGAAACTTTCCGCACAACCCAACCATTACCACATCCAGCATCTAAAAAAGTAAAAGAATTTAATTTCTTTACTGAAAATTCAATCATATTATCTACTGATAATTTGTGGTTTTTTTCCATGCCCATATCTTTTCCATTAATAGCCCAATCACTAAAAACATCTACAGGAGGCCTTTTTTTCATTTTTTAAATTTATTTCCCTTGTATATCATATATGGCATAGGGATAAATATAGAAATACACCAGATAATTGATGCAGTTGTTCCGTCATAGAGTATATAAAATAAAAGAAAAATTAAAAATGAATATAATGTTAGATTAAGAAAAAATTTTTTAAAAAATATTAGATAATTTTTTAAGTCAAATTTTTCTTGTTCTTCTTTTGACATTGTATTATATCCTGCTAGTAAATATTTGGCATTTTTTTCATTAATTCTATAAGCAATAATAACGAAAATCATTTCACAAAATAACACAGAAATAAGAGCAATTATATCAGAATCCATTAAATAAAGTTAAAACATAATATTATTATTATTTGATTATCTTAAAAAAGATTTTTAAAATTTTATGGAAACTCAAATTAGTTCGATTGATTTATGGATAATTGTTTTTTATTTTCTTATAGTTTTATCTCTAGGTTTTTGGGTTGCTAGAAAAACCAATACAGGAGAAGATCTTTTTTTAGGGGGTAGAAGTCTTACATGGGGAGTTATAGGATTGTCATTATTTGCTTCTAATATTTCAAGTACAACTATTGTTGGACTTACAGGAGCGGCATATTCAAGCGGTATTGTTCAATCTGTATATGAGTGGATTTCAGGTATTCCGTTGATTATAGCAGCATTGATTTTTGTCCCGCTATATCTGAATTCAAAAATTACTACAATTCCTGAATTTTTAGGAAAACGATTTGATCGACGTTCTCAAGTATTTTTTTCAGTAGTAACAATCGTAACTAGTATTTTAGTTGAAACAGCAGGGGGTTTATATGCAGGAGCAATTGTTTTAAAAACCTTTTTTCCTAATTTAATCATTTGGCAAACAACTATTGTTTTAGCTTTCATCGCTGGAATTTATACTGCTTTTGGTGGACTTAAAGCTGTTGTTTATACGGATACTTTACAAGCTATTGTTTTAATTACAGGAAGTACAATATTGACCTATATTCTTTTTGAAAAAATTGATTTTTCTATTGAAAAAATGATTGCTTCAGCTCCAGAAGGGCATTTTTCAATATATCGACCTATTAATGACAGTACTTTACCATGGCCAGGATTATTTTTAGGAGCTCCTTTACTAGGCTTTTGGTATTGGTCTACTAATCAATATATAGTTCAAAGAGTATTAGGAGCTAAGGATATAAAAAATGCTAGATGGGGTGTTTTATTAGGAGGGTTTTTAAAACTTATTCCATTATTTATAATGGTTATTCCTGGAGCAATGGCAATTAGTATTTATACAGGTATTGATAATCCAGATATGGTTTTCCCTACCATTGTTGTTAATGCCTTGCCTGTAGGTTTGGTAGGTTTAGTTTTAGCAGGATTAATTTCGGCAATTATGTCAAGCGTTGATTCAACTTTAAATTCTTCTTCTACTCTTGTTGTTATTGATTTTATCAAGCCCAATATTAAAAATTTAAATTCTAATGATATACTTAAATATGGACGTATTTCAACTTTTGTTCTAATGATTATTGCAGCTTTATGGGCTCCAATGATTCAGTATTTTGGAGGGATTTGGGTATATCTTCAACAAATGTATACCATTTTTGTACCCCCTATTGTTGTTCTTTTTTTAGTTGGAGTTTTCTATAAAAAAGGAAATGCACATGGAGCTTATATGACTTTAATTTTAGGAACACTTTTAGGTTTATTATTATTTCTTCTCCAACAGTTTGATCTTTGGTCTATTCACTTTACTATTAATGCTGGAATTGTAGTGGCTATTTCAGCTTTTATTTTCATCTTTTTTAGTAATCAGGCACCCCCTCCTGGGGATGAAATTATTTCTCAATTTACATTTAAACGTGAATTGATTAATCAAGAAAATGATAATTTAGTTTGGTATAAAGATTATAAAATTTGGTCATTTATATTATTTATATCTATAGTTACTATTTTTATTTTATTATTTAAAGTATAAATTGTGAAGAGAAGTTGGTGGAAAGAAGCTATAGTTTATCAAATTTACCCTCGATCTTTTAAGGATTCATCTGGAGATGGTTTAGGAGATATCAAAGGGATAATAGAGAAATTAGAATATATAAAATCATTAGGGGTTGATATAATTTGGATATGTCCTATTTATGATTCTCCTAACATCGATAATGGTTATGACGTTTCTGATTATAAAAGAATAAGTGACGATTTTGGAGGTAATAAACTCTTAGATAAATTAATTGAAAAAGTCCACTTCC
>CAYUZY010000002.1:0-9800 GCA_964448645.1 uncultured Flavobacteriaceae bacterium | reverse complement strand
ATGGATTAAAACTAATTATGGATTTGGTTGTGAACCATTCATCAGATCAACATAATTGGTTTAAGGAGGCTAAAAAAAGTAAACTTAATTCATTTCACGACTATTATATTTGGAAAGATGGAAAAATCAATGAATATCCTAATAATTGGCAATCAGTTTTTGGAGGAAGTGCTTGGAAATGGAATAAAGAAACTGAAGAATTTTTCCTTCACTTATACACTAATAATCAACCTGATTTAAATTGGGAAAATCCTAAAGTTAGAAATGAGATATATTCTATTTTAAATTTTTGGCTATCAAAAGGTGTAGACGGTTTTCGTATGGATGTAATTTCTTTAATTTCTAAAAGATTGACTTTTGAAAATGCCCCTAAAGAGATGTCTTTTCAAGATGTAATGGAAAAGTTTTATGCTAATGGCCCTAGGGTTCATGAATTTTTGAAAGAAATGAATAGAGAAGTCCTTTCAAAACACGATGTAGTTACTGTAGGAGAGGGTCCTGGTATAAATATGGAGAATGGACTTAGTTATGTTGATGAAAATGAAAAAGAATTAAACATGGTCTTTCATTTTGATCACTTAACAATTGATTTTGGACCTAAAGGAAAATATGATCCAATACCTGTAGATTTTATTAGATTTAAGAAAATTTTTTCACAGTGGGATTTTTTACTTGCCGATAAAGGGTGGAATAGTATTTTTTTAGGAAATCATGACTTTTCTAGAATTGTATCTCGTTTTGGAAATGATAATAAATATAGAGTTGAATCTTCAAAATTATTGGCAACTCTTTTAATGACCTTAAGAGGAACCCCTTATATATATCAGGGAGATGAAATAGGAATGACAAATATTAATTATCCTTCAATAGATTATTATGATGATGTTGAAACAATTAATGCATGGGAAAAAGCTAAATTAAAAGGAGAAAACATGTCTGAATTTTTAAAGTCAGTACATTTACAAAGTAGAGATAATGCTCGAACACCTATGCAGTGGAATTTAGATAGAAATTCTGGTTTTAGTAAAGGTGATCCTTGGCTTCCAGTAAATGAAAATTATAAAAAAATTAATGTTTCAGCACAATTGAAGGATTCAAATTCTATATTAAATTATTATAAAAAAATTATAGCTTTTCGAAAATTGAATCCTACTTTAATATATGGAAATTACATAGATTTAGAACCTGACCACCCTCAATTTTTTATTTATAATAGATGGGATGAAAACAATAAATTCTTGATTATTCATAACTTTAGTGGGAAATTATTGCAATGGGAAAGTGAAAGTATTATGAATTATAATTTGATTTTTTCTAATTATAAGATTATAAAGAATCAAATTGAAATAAGACCTTGGGAAACTAGAATTTATAAACTTATTAAAAATTTTAATTTATGAATATTTTAATTATTGGAGGAAATGGTACTATTGGTAAAAAAGTTTCTTTTTTTCTTTCAAAGGGGAATAAAATAATTACAGCTGGAAGAAACAGTGGTGATCTTAAAGTTGATTTGTCAGATAGTAATTCAATTAAAAATTTGTTTGAAAAAAATAGAAATTTTGATGCTGTAATTTCAATTGCCGGTGAAGCTGTTTGGGCTCAATTTGATGATTTATCGGAAGAGGATTATTATAAAGGAATTAAGAATAAAATGATGGGCCAAGTTAACTTAGTAAAGATTGGTCGTAAGTATATTAATTATGGTGGTTCATTTACTCTTACTACTGGAATTTTAGCTGATAATCCTGTAAAAATGACAACTAGTGCAGCTCTAGTAAATGGAGGGATTCATAGCTTTGTTAAAGCGGCTTCTTTAGAGATGGAAAATAACATAAGAGTAAATGTTATTTCTCCTGGATTAGTTGAAGATTCTGCTGAAAAATATAAAGATTATTTTCCTGGATATGAAATTGTTAAAATGAAGGACTTAGCAGAACTTTATGCAAAAGTTATTCTAGGAGAACAAAATGGAGAGGTAATTAGAATTTATAGATAAGTTAGTTTTATTATTACAAAAAAACTCATGTTTTTTTATTAAAACTTATATGCCCATAAACTGATATAAGATGAAGTAAAATCATTCCATAAGCTAAGTATAAAAAAGGAGAACTTGGTATCCATACATGAACAAGTATTAGACCTGAGTAACACATTATCCCAACACAAAAGAGGATTATAATTCTAATTATAGAGTCTTTGGATACATTTTCCCTTGAAAGGGAAGTGATAAAAAGACCTATAACAGTTACCCACAAACCAAAAAATCGATATATCTGTTTTAAGTAATCAGGAAGAGTATTATTTATTTCACTACTAAAGAGTTGATCAAAAGACATATTTAATCTTTCTTCATTTGCAACTTGATCAAGCATCCAAGGTTCATCAACAATCATCCATCTGATGCCAAGGACAATCATTGTATAACCAATTATTAATAATGGAATCGAAAAAACTTTTTTCATAATTATAAATTTAGAAAATTAATTATTATCATGAAGAATTTCTGATAGTTGATCTTAAAAGTTTTATTATTTTTTTTTCCATTTTTCATTATTATCAATATAATATCTCCAGATTGAGAGTATAGCTAAAACAAAAAAAACTGTAGAAAGATTATTATAATCAAAGTAAAGTAAAACGGTCCCTATAATTATTAAGAAAAAAAATCTGTATTTATATATAAACTTCATAATTATAAATTACAAAGTGAATTTAATTTATTCTTAATATTTATTTTTATTTTATTGTCAATATTAGAAAAATGAGTTTTTATTTCATTTTTAAATTCTTTATGAGATAAGACATAATGACCACAAATTTTGATCAGTTGAACTTTTTCTTTTAAAGGATTGAAATTTTTGTTCACCCACTTTTCCCAGCGTTTAGATTCATAACATATTTCCCATAAGCGATTAAGTATTTGAGAATTATTAATTTCATCTAGATAGGTTTGAGTTTCTATAAGGCCAAATTCTGGAGCAATGTTTATGCAGTCTAATCCTAATTTCATTTTTTCTTTGATTAATTTTTCAGATATATAGTCTCCATTATGTTCTTTAGATATTAAGTTATGTTTTTTTGCAATTTTAATCATAGAAATTAATTTTTCTTGATCATATAAGCCAGTATTATAAGTTGAAGAAAGAGAAGTTCCAGATTGGATAACTAAATATTTTATTTGATTAAATTCTGATCGTTTTAAATTTTGTTTTAAATCTTTGACTAGTTTATCTAATTCAGAAGGATCAAAAGGCCTTATGCTTTGCTCTGTTCCGACTTCAAATTTAATTTTTGGATTAATATTATTACAAAACTTAATCATTTCTATTGTCCAGTTTAAACCTTTTTTATAGGAAGGATATTTTTTCCATGGATCAATATGAATTATATCCATGTATTGACTGTCAAATTTTAGAGATTCATATCCATCGTCATCAGCATAGCCTTGACCTGGACCAGAATGATCTCTTTTAAGTAAAATATCTTTTGCATATATTGAGAATTGTTTAGTTGTCCAATTGTTACAGTAACCACCATTAAATTCTATTTGTCTTCGACTTGGAATTAATCCTAGTTTGTGTTTTGTTGATTTTTGAAACTCTATAATTGCATCAACAATATTTTTTGACATTGGACCAATAAAAAATTTAACTTTCACAGATATTCTTATTAATTTTAATCTCCTCCCCAGGAATCTTGAAAGAAAATACCAACACCTAATTCAGCCCAAAGGTATAATAGAAAAAAAACAATAAATAAAATTATAATTTTTTTCATATGTGTTTTACCATCTTAACACATAATTAATTGCTTGAGGACTTCCTTCCAAAGGACTAAAACCTTGAATTATTTTATTATTGTTTTTTATGGTAACAATACAACTAATATCTTTTCTAAGAATTTTTAAAAAATCTTCAACTTTGTATTTGTCATTTTTTGCTATATCCTTTAATTCTAGAATTTTATAACTTCCGTCCATAGTTTCAGATTCTAAAACTCTAAAATTTTTATCTAAGACTCTTATCACTACATAATAATAACCTGAATTTTTTTTAAAATATTCACTACTAATAGAAAATTCTATATCAAGGTTTCTATATTTAATCAATTTAAATTCAAAATCATTAATTTCTCTAAATTCAATTTTTCCATTAGCATAAACACCTCTTTTTTTTGAAGTATTACCGTAGTTCCACTGAGCTAGTGTTATAAAAGGAATTAAAAGGAATAATGTTAAAAGTTTTTTCATATTTTTTTACTAAAGTTCTTTTTTCCAAAAAGCAATACCACCCGCTTGTTTACCAATTTCAACTTTATCAATTAAGGTTTGATTATTAAGTTCTATTACATCAACAATTCCGGGTTCTCCACCTATTCCTTCTACAGAAATAAAAGCATACTTACTATCAGTAGAAATTGCTATTCCATGGGTAACAGAACTAGAATTCTTTATTATCTTTAATAACGACAAATCTTTTAGGTTCCAAACTGCTGTGCTACCACTACTTTTTAATGTTGCAACCATATAGTTTCCATCAGGTGAAATTTCTACATTATAAGGCCCTTTTTCTGCTTTTATTCTTTTCGAAATTTTCCATGTATTGAGATTTACTTCAATTATTTCATCTGATCCATTCCCAGCAACATATACAAAATTTTGTTTAGGGTGTGGTATAACCCAAGTGGGTTTAACCTTTGAGTGTATCATTTTACCCATATTAATTTTATCATGATCCATTTTTGAATGATCTTCAAGGTTTAGCTTTCTTGAAACTTTTAGAGATAATGCATCTATTTCAAATAATTCTCCAGACATCATTGCAACAGAATATTGTTTTAGACCATCACTAGAGATTCTAGAACCATGAGGCATACTTCCAGTTGTAATCTGTGTAATTTCAGTCATAGTTTCAGCATCTACAACTGAAACTGTAGAGGGTTTCATATTTCCATGTAAGTTAAAGTTTACACAGTATAAAAAACCAGTAACTTTTGAAATTTGCATTGATGCTGGAAATAGACCAAGAGTAGTTTCATCAATAACTTCATTAGTTTCTGTTGAATATTTAATCAGCTTTCCATAAGGATTTCCATGCGCTAGAGTTAAGTACCAATATTTTCCATTTGGGTCAATTGTAATTCCATGAGGACCTTCAATTTCAGTAGGATATGTCCCAACGTTGATTCTTTCCCTTTCTTCAATTTTATTACCATCAAACTTTAAAAGGGAAACAGTATCATCAGATTCGGATGTAACATATACATAATAATTTTGTGCGTTTATAACATTGAACGTAAAAAAAAGTAAGATAATTCTATATATATTATTCAATTTGTGAAAATGTAACATTAATATATAAGTAAATTAAAAAATGTATAAGATTTCATAGTTTAAATAAATAGTTAATCTATAAATATTTAATAATTGTTAGTTTCAATTTATATATTGATTTGTTTTACTATTATCGGGTTTTACTTTTGAAACTTTAACTGCCCCAAGTCCAGTATTAAAATCTGAGTAAAAAACATGTCCTTTATAAAGTTGAGTTCCCCAAACCATGGTATCATTAGGAATATAACCATCTGGACTACCTGTTAATATGTACCCTATTTCTCTACCTTGTTTATAAAGATCTCCAATTAAGTCACCACTTATGTCCACAACTCTTATACCGCCAGTATACATCGCAACATACAATATATCATCTTCAATCCAGTAATTGTGAGATCCATGAGTTGGAAGTTCATACTTAGCAACTTCAATTGGATTATTTAAATCTGAGAAATCTACGAAGTGAAGAAATCCAGCTGTTTCATTTGTTCCATTAGGATTTACACCATTTGGAAAAATTTCATCTCCCAATACAGTATAAAATTTTCCAGTTGAATTGCTTTTAAAAGGAAATGTTGCATGATGAGCTCCAGTAGCATAAGAATAATTTCCAAATGCAATCGGATTTGACGGGGAACCTCCTACTATTCCATTTCCGATATCAACGAGATATACACCATCTCTCCAATTAGAAGAATACGCTATACCATCTTCGATCCAAACATCATGGATAGATTGACCTTCTTTCCCTATTTCAAACATTCCAACCTCTTTTGGATTGTAAGGGTCATCAATATTAATTATATAATATCTTTCACCATTGCTTAATGCATATACATGGTTATTATCAATGAATACATTATGTACTCCACCTGTAAGATTTTTAGTGTATTCTGAAATAATTTTTACATCCCTTGGGTTAGTTACATCAATTAATATCATTCCATTTTTTCGATTAGAAGCTCCTTCACGACTAATGACACAGATCTTTCCGTCTTGAGAAACTTTCACATCATTTACGGTCCTTGCATCAACTTGAACACTATCAATCTTTTTTATATTTCCTGGATTAGTGACATCCCAAAAATAAGCTTTCCCATCAGCTCCCCATGTTCCAGTTACTGCGTAATCACTTCCATCAACTCCTTCAAAAACCCAAAAATCAGATGTGTGTTTGTCAGTGACAAGACCTGTTCCAACTTTTTTAATTTCTCGTTTAATATTTCTTGGGAAAATGTTTAAGATCTTTGAAGTAGTTACATTTCCTACTCTTGCTGAAATAATATATTTTCCAGGAACATCACCTACAAATCTACCATCTTCTAAAATTAATCCTGAAGCACTGTTACTCTTATCAAATGCTTTTCCTGTAAAAGTAAAATCAACATTAATATCATTAATTTTTTCACCTTTTTTATTAAAAGCAATTGCATTAAAATTTATTACATCACCAGATCTTGCTTTATCTGCATCAGATTTTAAAATCAACTTTGCAACTGGATTTTTTTTAATTTTTAAATTTATCTTACCTGAAATTCCATCAAAAGATGCAACTATTGAGGAAATTCCTTCTTCAAGAGCTAAAATATTATTTGATTCATCAATTTGAATTTTATTATTGCTTGAGGTTAAGGAAACTTCAACATCAGAAAAGTATTTAGATGCTAAATCATAACTCCAATAATCTATAACTCTTTTTTTATCAAGCTCATCTGTAATTTCATAAATAAGAGGAATATAATTCCCCACATATATATTGTTATCATTAAGTGAAAGTTTTACCTCTTTTACTTTAGGGTAATTAACGTTTACATAAAATGTTTTACTTAACCTTTTTCCTCCTGAGTTAATACAAACAGCGACTATTTCATGAGTTCCTGGATCATTTGCTTTTAGAGTCCCTTTAGATCTGTCAAATGTTATTGATTTAGCTGAGCTAAATACACCTTTTTTGTTGTAATAAATTAAATTTTCACAATCTCCTTGGCTACCATCAAAATTAATGACTTTAGAGTTTGGCTTAAAAACTTGACCAATATCAAGAGTTAGATTTTCAAGATCAGAAATAATTGTTCTGTCCTGAGAGAAACCTAGGTTAATTATTAATAACGAAAGAAAAAGTATTAGTTTATTTCCCATATAGCTTTAGTTTTTATTGAAGCTAAATGTACAAAAAACCCTCTAAAGTTAATTAGAGGGATTCGAGGTTTTGTTGCAGATGACTTAGTTATACTTTTTATAATTCCGGAACATATATTTTATATTATAATATAAAAAAACACTACGGTCAGAAGTATAAAAAAACACTATTAATTTCTCGAAGGAGAACTTAATTTGGTTAAACGTTTCTGATAATTAGAAATATTCTCTGATACAGAAAGTGAAATATTTATATAATCATCTTCGTATGAATCTTCTCCATAAATTTCTTCATATTTCTCAACAACTTTGGGAAACATTTCCGAATTTTCTTTTTGCATTGAAGCAAAATCTTTATGATGATATCTTACCTGTACCCAAGCTCCATTACATCCTGATTGACAACTTAATACTCCAACTCGGTTTTTCCATCCACTTTCTTTTAATGCTTTTGCAAGACGTGTTCTATATCTCCAAAAGTCTTTTTCTTTTCCAGGGATAAGTTTGTAAATTAGAACTCTTCTGTGATTTAGCATTTTATAATCTTCAGGTATATAAGTCGCATTTTTATTAACCGTCCAAAATCTATTTGCTAATGGCTCATGAATTTTCCCTGTAGTTTTCCACCAATAGTCAAGCTCTTCTTTACTTACAGATGAGTCAAACTCACTAATATTATCAGCTATTTGTATTCTATATAAATTATTTGTTTGTGGCCCAGATAATATTTGAAAAGTAGCAAATCGAGCACTCCCTTCTTTAGAATTATAAATTTTTGTTTTCTCTGCTATGGCAGTTTTCATCTTATTAAGATTTAAAGGGTCTACCTTTAATACTCTACCTTGAATTATTTGTCCATAGTTATAGTTAAAAATTATTAAAAATATTAGAATTAATGTTTTCTTCATTTTGTTTGTATTTGTGTTATTACTTAAATGTACAAAAAACCCTTTAAAGGCCAAATCAATAAATTTGGTATATTTAGGGGGATAAACAAACAAATGAAGAAGCTACTTCTTATTTTACTATTTGTTACTTCTCTTTCTTTTGGGCAAAACTTAATAGAGGATAAAATTGAACCTTTGAAAGAACTTTTAAGTGAACCTGTTTATGGCGGGCCCACCAAATCATTTTTTAAAGGATATTGGATAGATGCCTCTGGTTTATTAAAACTAGCCGAAACGACTTTCGAAATACCAATTTTTAAATCTGGTCCTCATACTAAAGAATATTTTGATAATATGTGTTTTTGTGAAGACTTCGGACATTATAACCCTTTTTTTTTAGATATGGTGACAGAATCAGTCAAAGGGTTATCACCCTCAATAAAACTAATTATTCAGCCTTTATATGATTCCTATTTTAAAAGGCCATTAAAAAGAATAATGCAAAATAAAATATCTGATTATTTTAAAGGAGATTTTAATAAAAATCTTATTGAACAAATTAGAAATAAAGGCGACCATAATTCTCTTTTGAGAGAAATTAAATCCACTAATCCAGAGATTCCTGCAGAAACACTCTTTTGGATTAGGAGAAATTATGACGGCACATCAGATAAGTTTTTACAATTATTTAAATTAATAATAGATGAGTTTGATGAAGTTAATCCTAATTTTCTTCAAAAATATAATAACACAATTTGGACTGATGGGTTAAAAACATTAAGATTTAGAAAACTTTCTTCAATAAAACACTCAGAATCAATAAAAGAAATAAAAGGATATGTATTTGATGGTTTTTTAAAAAAAAGTGATGGTAACGGAAAGTTATATAATGATAAAGGATATTTTATTATCCAAGATAAAATTGAAAATTTAAAATATATATATGATATTAATGCTAAAAGTGGTTTGAACGTTAGAGAAATTCCAAGTACATCTGGAAAAATAGTTGATAAATTAGAATATGGAATAACTGTAAAAATTTTGAAAAAAACTGGAGAGTTTTTTGAAGTAGAAGGTATAAAAGGTGAATGGGTTGAAGTAGAAACATACAATCCATCAGGTGAAAGACAACATCTTTTTCCAGACAACGATGGTAGAAATTATTTTGTTAACGAAGTTAGTGAGTTGGATGCACTCATGGAATGTGAGATGTGTGGTTATCAAAGAATTACAAAAAACGAAGGGGATATTTTAAGTTATGAAAATCTTGTCAGAAATGATTTTGGGGATATAGAAGGTAGTGAAAATACATTTTTAATAAATAATAATGAATTGATTCATAACCTAGAACAAGGAAATCCAGCAGGAAATATTTTGGTAAAATTAAGATTCATTCCCTTAAGTTCTGACTCTATCTATATTGAGGAAGTAAAAAAAGA
>CAYUZY010000001.1:0-46673 GCA_964448645.1 uncultured Flavobacteriaceae bacterium | reverse complement strand
TTATAATAAAAGTCAATAAAGCTAAACAAAATGTAACCGCAATATTCCCTGTTACATTAATTCCAAATGGGGTCAATCCAATCATGTTACAAATCCAAATAAAGAAAAACAACGTTAATAAAAAACTCATATATCTTTTATAATGTTTTTGCCCTATGTTTGGAATAGCTATTTCATCTCTAACATATAAAACTATTGGTTCAAAAAATCTTCCAATGCCTTTTGCCATCATTCCATTTTTTTTATAAGAATTAGCCAAATTTCTAAATAATAAAAACATTATAATTGATACAAATATTATTCTTACAACTCATTTTGTAATAGAAAAATCAAGCGGAGAATTATTCTGAACATGGTTATCTTTATCATAATATATTTTTCCAGAAGAATCAGTTTTATATATATTGCCATGGTAAAGCTTATAATAATTAGTCCCTGATTTTGCTATAGTTTCACCATGATTAAATTTATATGAAGAAAATATCACTAATCCTTCATCCCATAAAATAACAGGAAGGGGAATTCCAAAATAAAATTTGGAACCATCTTCTCTAGTATAGCTCAATAAATTAAAATCATGTGAATCTAATACGTGATGATTTATATACTCTTTTATTTCTTTTTCTAGCTCTTGAATGTCTTTTTCTAATCCATTAGAATAAACATCAAAATGACTAATAATTAATAAAATAAAAATAAAAAATCTACTTCTGACCACAGTCATTTATACAATTTGTGTTGAAAAACGCAAATGTAATGCATTAGGTTAAAAAATAAAATGATTGTTACAATTTTTTATTTAATTTTTTTAACTAATTCTATACTTAAAATATTTTTTTAAAAGAAAATATTTCAGAAATTAATCCCGCAAAATAAGGTATAAAAAAAATCATAAATTCTTTTTTATTTAAAACTGTATCTTGATAAAAAATTGGATAAAAAAAAATAAAATATACTGAAACTTTAATTATAATAGTTGATAAATAAGTAATAATGATGTTTATTTTTTTATGTAAAATCCGTAACAACCAAAAACTTATAAAAACCAGAAAAGTATTTATTAAATAACTTTGAATTAAAAGAAAATTAGGTTGAAAATTGTAGCTTATAGAAATGTGAATTATAAATGTAACTCCCATTATAATTAACAAATTTATTGAGACTGGCAGCAAACCTTTTAACATCAACTATTTTAATCTTTTTGATTGATTTGAAATCAAAAATAAAATTAATACTATTCCTAATGCAGAAAAAATTAAAGAATAAAAATTTTGATGTGGGCTATATTTTGAGTCAATAAAAGACCCGATATTAATGAAAACATACATTATAATAGCAATCTGGAAAAAAAGAGAAGAAAAAACTAACCATTTATTAGGCTGTTTTTTCATGGTTTTCTGTTAAAGTTTTTACCCCCTCATAATCATTACTCATAGAACAAGTTGCATTAAAAATAGCTCCGGCTTCAACAATTAACTTTCCAACCTTAACCTCTCCTTCTATTTGACACGTGGATTTTAAATTTAAACTATCAATTACATTAATATTGCCATTAAAAAACCCTTCAATCTCAACATTTTGACAATTTAAAACACCCTTTACTTTGGCTTCTTTGCCAATAATGATTTTCCCTTTTGTAGTAACTGTACCCTCCATTACACCATCAATCCTAAGATCAGTTTCTGAAATAATATTTCCATTGACACTTGTTGCTTTTTCTATTCTACTATATTGACCATTTGTATCATTCATTTGATAAATTTTTATTTTAAAGAAATCTTATTTTTCATCCAATTTCTGTAATCGGACGCTAAAGCTACAAAATTATTTGATTCTAACACAAATTTAGTTTCTTCCACCCAATCAGCTATCCATTTATCTTTTTCCTTTTTATCTTTTATTCCATGAATTACAATTAAAGAGTTTTCAATATTATAAAAGTCTTTACTTAAAGTCCATCCAACTTTTGAATCAATTAAAACTTTTTTTATTTTAGAATAAAAAATATTTAATCTATCAATTTCATTATTATTAAAAACAAAAATCCATTTATAGTTTTTATAACTTACTTTTTTTTCCTTTAAATCATTTGAACTAGAAATCTTCAATAATAATTTTTTTGAAAACTTTCCTTCAATTGATTCAGGATAACTTAATGATAATACTTCTAATTCTTTTTTCCACCTAGAAACTCCATATATTCTTCCAATAACATTTGCTTTTAAAAGAGAAAGTTTAGGTTCAAATTTTGTTCCACTAATAAATGCGCTAATTTGATTTATCTTTATCAATAAATCTAAATATTCTCCTTGAGTATACATCTGATATAAATTATTATATAAACCTTCAACGGTTTCCTTTTCTAAATTCTTATAATTCTTTGAATCTATTAATAAAATTGCAAAAGGTGTATTGGAAAACTCATTAACTATTATACTCTTATAATAATTTTCTAAAGAATCATTTTTGTTTTGATAAATTTTATATAAATGATATAGTGCCTGAACTTTAATCTTAGACGATGGGGTTTTTTTAAGTAAGGTTTCTAATCTTTCACTTGCTAATAAATTCTTTTCAAACCTTTGTTTATAGATAAGGCCTAATTGCAGATAAGAATTTTCATTAATTTGATTTATACTATCTATTTTAATTTTATTTGTTGGAATAGTAGAAATTAAATATTCCGGTGTGTCATAAGCTATTTTATTTTCTTTTAAAATTTTATTAATCTTTTTCCCATATGTTTTTAAAGATGCAATATCACTTATCACTCTCCAATTATCTATATTGGGTCTATTTCCCCAAAATGATCTAAATTTTTGTTGCCCAGCAAGAATTAAATTAGAATTATAAAAATAAAATTTGTTTTTATCAGTAAAATTTAAAAAACCAATCTTCTTTTTGTTTTTAATCTTTTGTAAAGAATCTAACTCGTTTTCTTTTCTTTCTTTAATTAATGATGAAAAAAAAGAAAATCTATCTTCAGGATTCATTTTAATCAATTTTATTATGCTATCTGTTTCATTAATGATCTTTTCATATCTAATTACATCAGATAAGCTTTCTTTTCTTCTTTTTAATATTTTTCTTTCTATTTCTTCTGGATTATATAGTTCAATCAAACTGTCTATATATTTTCCCGTATTAATAAAATCTCCTTTATTGAAATTGTAATCTATTATAGAGTTATAATTATTAATTTTAGTATAAATGTCTATGTTTGAAGAGTTTTGAGACAACAAATAATATCTATTTGCCAAAGAGTCCTGTCCATTTTTATTTAAAATTTTTGCTAAACCTGAATATAAATAATGTTTAAATTCACGATTTTGAAAATTTTTTAGTTCTCTTTTAATCTTATTTTTTTTATTTTCTAAAATTTCATTTTCATCTAAAATAAAAAGCTTTAATATAGAATTAATATAAAATTTTCTTGAAATTTTTCTTTTCATTAATTTGATCTTATTGTAAGCCCAAATTGCAGAATCTTTTTTATTTAGTTTTTCAAAAAGTTGTCCTGTAATAAAAAAATACCTTGATTTATAATTAAAACTTTTTTCATTAATAGCTGCTTTTTTAATAAAAAATTTTGCCGAATCTAATCTTTTATTATTTAGAAAAGCTTGAGCTAATGAAGCATTTAACATTCCAGAAAAACTACTTTTATTTATCAATTTTTCGGATATTCCTCTAAGATTATTTATTGCCAATTCATTATTATTCAATCTTATATTTGTCTTTTCTCTCCAGATTCTAGCTTCAAGATAAGTTTTTGGATTAGAGTAATTTTCCATTATGTAATTAAAAGATTCTAAAGCCTGAAAAAACCTTCTGTCAAAATATCTTGCCTTGCCTAAAAGAATATATGAATCATCTATCAACGGATTTTTTTGGTAGCCCTTTATATTCATTGAATGTTTCTGAATTGATTTAACAGCTTTTTCTTCAGCTCTTTGAAATCCTGGAATAATTGTTGAATTGTCAATATTTTCACCTCTTAAAAAAATTGGTTCAACAGAAATTAAATTAAAAAAATCATCCTCATATACATCTTCTAAAATCTTTTTGCCAATTTTAAAAGCCTCTTTTCCATTATACAAAACATTATACTTTGTAGTTACTTTATGGTATTTTCTGTTTAAAAACCTGTCTTTTGAAGTTGAACAAGAAATTAAAATAAAAAATACTAATAATAAAGATGTCTTATTCTGCAATTTAATTCTTTACCCTAATAACTAAAAAAGGTCTTTTTTAGTATGTTTTATAGTTAAAAATTCTATTATTATTATTTTTGCTTTTAATGAACATTTTAAATGATTTGAAAATTCTATCCATTGTAAAAAATACTTCGGATTCAGTCATTCTATCATTCGAAATTCCCGAAAATTTAAAAAACACTTTTTGTTTTGAACCAGGTCAATATATTACACTAGAAAAGAAAATTAATGGTAAAATTATAAGGAGACCATATTCAATATGCTCATCACCAGATGAGAATCTCTTAAAAGTGGGAATAAAAAAAGTTAAAGGAGGGCTTTTTTCAACTTATGCAAATAAAAACTTAAAAGCTGGAGATTATATAAGAGTTTCAAATCCTGAAGGAAAATTTGTATATAAAAAAAAATATAATAGTTCAATAATTGCAATTGCTGCTGGTAGTGGAATTACACCTATTCTTTCTATAATCAAATCTATTCTCGACAAAAAAAACTCAAATAAAATTCATTTAATATATGTTAATAAATCTCCTGAGAAAACAATGTTCTTTGAATTATTAAAATCATTACAATTTAAAAACAAAAAAAGATTTGAAATAAGTTGGTTTTTTACTGAAGTAAAAATTCAAAATTCTCAAAACAGAAGAGTTAATGAATCTGATATAATTAAAGTAATATCAAATCAATATTCAAATAATTTATATTACTTATGTGGCCCTGGTAATATGAATGAATTTTTAAAAAAAATTCTAATTAATAATACGGTAAATCCAGAACAAATCTTTTCCGAACTATTTGAAAATAAAGTTTCTAAAATAACATCTTCTTCTTTAAATGAAGGCCAGATAGAAATAATTTATGATAGTTCTTCTTATAAAATTAATTTTAAATCCTCTGAAATACTGTTAGATTCTATTTTGAATAATAATATTGATGTCCCTTATTCTTGCCAAGGCGGTATTTGCTCTTCTTGTATTGCAAGAATTAAAAAAGGGGAAATAGAAATGAAAACTAATCAAATATTAACTGATCAAGAAATTAAAGAAGGATTAATATTAACATGTCAATCTATTCCTAAGTCAAAAAATATTGTTATTGATTTTGATGATGTTTAGTATTTAATATTTTATTTGCTCTTTCTATAATAGTTAAAGGAGAGATAGACCTAAATACGTTTTCATATCCTTTCGGAATTTTATTTCCATAAACTGAGGTAGGAATTAAATTAAATTTATTTCTATCTATTACTATTTGATTTAAATCAGACTGTAAAAAAGGAGAAAACCCCAAAAAAGGATGAGTCATGCCCCATATAGTTATCACGGGTATTCCTGCATTAGCAGCTAAATGACCATTAAATGAATCCATTGAAATCATTAAACTTAAATTCGAAATCAATTTGATCTGATCTGATAGATTAAGTCTCTCTGAACAATTGTATACATTTGAAAAAGCATTTTCCCATAAATTTAATTTAGCTGTTTGGTTTTTACCAAAACCAAAAAGAAAAATTTTATAATCTTTTTCAAGATAACCAATAACCTTTTGCATTAAATCAAGAGGATAAATTTTTCCAACATGAGCAGCAAATGGTGCAATACCAATAAAAGATTTTTCTTTTTGATCATATTTGTCAATTAATTTTTCTGGCATAGATAGTCTGTCAGGAAATTCATGATTAACAAAATCAACTGGATAACCTAATTTTCCAAAAACATCAGAATATCTGTATAAAGTAGATGTTAATGGTTTAAAAACTTTATTTTTTTGTCTAGTTAAGGCATTTTTTTCTCTTCTTCCTTTATTAATTCTTTTTAATTTAAAAAAATTAAATTTAAAGAACCCGCCGATTATATATGAACGAATTACAGCATGTAAATCAGCAATACAGTTAATATTCAAAACTCTTAACTCTTTAAATAGATCCCATAAACCAATTAATCCTTTATGTTTATTATTAAAATCAACATTAAAAAATTTTAGTCTTTTAAATTCATAAAAAACAGGAGCTGTTTTTTTATTTGATAATATTGTAACATTAAGATTTGGATAAGTTTTAAAAAGAACTCTAAAAAGGGGAACCATTATTGCAATGTCTCCAAGTGATGAAAAGCGAATAACTAATATATTCTCATTTTTTTTCATTTAAATTTAAAACTACTTTTTTTTATATAGTATTGGATTAAGAGAAATATCATTATACATTTTCATTTGTTTATATACTTTAATGTATTTTATTCCTTTTTGAATATCAAAAATTAATTGATCAATAGCCTTTGACAAATCTTCTTTTTGAAGATTTAATATTTCTAATTTATTCTTACATTTTTCTTTATGTTCAATAGATGCCTCATCTCTTTCCACTTCTTCATTCATATGATATATTTTTAAAACTAAAATAGAAAGTCTATCTAAAGCCCATGCCAATGTTTCTGAATTATAAGTTGCATTTTTCTTAATTTTTATCTTTTTAAATACATTTAAAAAATAGTCATCAATATATTCTACCAAATCTGTTCTTTTTTGATTTGATAAATCAATTTTTCTTTTTATCTCCATCCCTTTTTTTGAATCAATTGAAGGATCCCTAATTATATCCTCTAGATGCCATTGAACAGTATCAATCCAGTTTTTTTTATATAATAAATTAGATAAACTTTTATCACTATATGGATTATTAAATTTTTGATCAACTTTATTAATTATATGATATTTATCAACTGATTCTCTAAAAATCTTTAAAGCTTTATTACTTAAATATTTCATTTACTTAAACTATATAATATTATTTTCAATCAATTTAAAAATAACACCAATAAAAAACAATAAATAAATTATCATATTTTTAATTTTAATTAATTTTATTTTTTCAATAAATATTCCACAAAAATATGCAACAGGAATAAAACTTAAAAACCACTTTCCGTCTCCTTTATGTAGATCAAAAAGTCCCATAATTATAGCTATATAAAGCCAAAACATCATAAAAATAAAGCCTTGATATTTAATTTTTTCAAATCTTCTAGGCATAAATAAAATACTTGAAAGAATCGCAATAAAAATTGAGAAAAACCAAACAACTTCTGAATAATAATGATTTTCTTGAATTTTCCATGTATTTATCAAATAATTAAAATTTAAAAAAAAATTATTATCATAAAAAAATACTTTATAAAAAATTTCTGTAACTAGAGGCAAAGATATTAATGGAATCAAAAACGAAACTAAATGTTTTAAATCTCTATTTTTTTGATAAAAAAGCACTGTTATTGGTATAATCAAAAATAGACTAAAATATTTATTGTATAAAATCAACAAGACTATTATAAAAGACAAATCAAATAAGCGTAGATAAGATTTATTTTCATTAAAAATTCTACTATAACTATATTTTGAAAAAATTATAAGAACAGCAATTAAAACTTTAGAAAAAACTAATTCTTTTCCATGTGGAAAGAACAAATATAATAAGGGAAAAGATAATAAATGAATCGCCCTAAAAGTATTTACAGCGTTTTTGTTTTCTAAATAACCAATTAAAAAAATTATTCCTGAAAATAAAATCCAAAAAATAATTATTTTAGGAAAAAGGTCTATACTTATAGTTCCATTATTTTTACAATAATGAATAAAAATAATCGTCAGAAAACTTAAAATAATACTGGCAAAGTATGATTTTAAAGTTGTTTTTTGAAAAACTTCAGCTATCATTTAAAAAAATAGAAAATTTATAAAAATCTTACAAATCAAAACCTATATCCTTTCTATAGTAAATACCTTCATACTTAATGTTTTTTAGAAATGAATAAGATTTAGATAACGCTAATTTAAAATCTTTTCCAAAAGAGGTCACAGCTAAAACTCTTCCTCCACTAGTTAAAACCTTTTTTGAGCTTTTTATTGTTCCACAATGAAATATAATACTTTCAGTGTTTTTATCAAGACCCTTTATTTCTTTACCTTTTTCATATTTTCCAGGATATCCTTGAGATACAGAAACTATAGTAGCCGCAGAATCATTAAAAAACTCCATTTTAACAAATTTTAATTTATTTGTAACAAGAGAGGTTAATATTTCTCCAAAATCATTTTTAATTCTTGGTAAAACTACCTCCGTTTCAGGATCTCCCATTCTAACATTATATTCTATAACTTTTGGCTTGTCTTTAACCTTAATTAAACCAATAAAAAGAAACCCTCTAAAAGGTATTTTTTCCTTATTAAATCCTTTAATAGTTCGTTTTATAATTTCTTTATCAATTTTATTCTTAAATACTTTTGAAACAAAAGGAACTGGAGAAATAGCTCCCATTCCCCCAGTATTCAATCCAATATCACCTTCTCCTATTTTTTTATAATCTTTTGCCATGGGAAGGGTTATATAATTTTTTCCATCAGTAAGAACAAAACAAGATAATTCAATGCCATCAAGAAACTCCTCTATTACAACATTTTTTGATGCTTCGCCAAATTTTTGATCAATTAACATTCTTTTTAATTCTATTTTAGCTTCATCCAAATTATTTATAATTAAGACCCCTTTGCCAGCTGCAAGTCCATCTGCTTTTAAAACATAGGGAGGAAATAAATTCTCTAGAAAAAGATTTCCTTCATCAATATTATTCTCATTGACTTTTAAATATTTTGCTGTAGGAATATTATTTCTTTTCATAAATTCTTTTGCAAATGATTTACTCCCTTCCAAAAGTGCTCCTTGTTTTTGAGGACCAATTAAATGTACGTCTTTAAGAAAATCATCATTTAAAAAAAAATCATGAATGCCTCTAACAAGAGGTTCTTCTGGCCCTACTAGAACCATTTTAATTTTTTTATCTATGACTAAAGACTTAATCTTTTTAAAATCATTAACAGAAATATTATAATTTTCAGCATAAAGTTCTGTGCCTGCATTTCCAGGTGCAGCAAAAATTTTATTTACTAATTTACTTTTTGATAATTTCCAACAAAAAGCATTTTCTCTTCCCCCTCCACCTAAAACCAATATATTCATATACTAAAAGTAAAATAATTATGATAATGTGAAGCTAATAATTCTATTGTTTATAATTAATAAAATTTGTGATTTTAGTTTTCATTTTTTCAACAAAAGTTTTATGATTGTTCAATTTAATTTTTTCAATAGATATTTTATTAAGCTCTTTAGATTTTATAATAGTAATAAATTTATCTAATCCTGCTAATCTGCTTTTTTGATTAATATGATCAAGTCCATCTGAAATAAAAATAGTTGGTACTTCTAGAGCCACTGAAGGAAGTGCAGAATGTATTCTTGAGGTTAATACAAGCTCAGAATTAGCAATTGCATACAATTGTTCATATGCTAATTTCTCTCTTTTTAAAACACTTGTATCATTAGCATCTATTATTTGAGATAGAAACTTAATCTCTTTTTTTTGATTATCTAAAAAAAAATTAATTCTTCTTTTTGAAATAACATAAATAATTTTCTTATAAGGATACTTAATGAGTTGAATACTATCTTTAAAAAGGTTTCTAATAGATGGGCTTTTTAAAAATAAAAATTTAGGCAATATTCTATCAATTAAGTTAATTACTAATATCCCTTTTTTGAAATTATTTTTAATTTTTAATTTTTTTCTATCTAAAGTTAGTGTAAGACAACCCGAAAAGTATGCTCTTATTCCCTTTTTATCAAGAATTAACTTGGTATATAAATCTCTACAACCAATAGGTTCATGTTGCTTTAAATATTCAACTCCCTTTTTATTTAAAATATATGACTTTATTATAGGATTTATATGAAAAGAAATAAATAAAGGAATAATACTTTCTGATGGAGGCCAATTCTTGGGTTTTTCCATAAACCAACCATTAATAATTAGCTTAATTTTTTCTCCAAAATAATTTTTTAAATTGTCCCGATCAATTTCATTTATATTTTCCTTTAAAAATTGCTTAACAGCTATTTTTTGAATATAATCTCCTAAATTATTAGAATTAGGATAAGAAATTACAGCTGTTTTATAATTCTGTTTCACTTAATAAATTATTAAATCTATAAACTCTTTTAGACAAAGGGTATTTAGTCTTTATTCTTTCTCTAGCATTTTTTCCATTCAAAACAATCTTTGATTCTAAAAAATCTTTTACTTTATCCATTTCTTTAAACCCCTTAAAAATAAAACCCGTATTACCAATAGCATCAGAAATTCCGAAAACATTGTTCCCTATTGGTATGCACTCACATAACATAGCTTCACATAAAACATTAGGAAGACCTTCAATTATAGAGCCCTGATAATAATAATAATTTTTAGAGTATAATTTAACTAACTGATTTGAATTAAGTTTTCCAATTAAAGTTACATTTTTTGGTTTATCAATTTCTAAAATCATTTTTTTTGAGAAACCTACAATTGTAAAGCTAAAATTATTGAGCTTTTTTGCTAAATCAATAAATTGAGGTAATCCTTTTCTTTTAAAAGTCTGATAATTATCAATATTAGCTACTGTAAGAATGGTGTTTTTATTCCTTCGTTTATTTTTAGATTTCCAAAAAGAGAAATCATAACCAGTTGGAACTTCTTTAATTTCGGTTTTAAGATTTTTTAAAAACGATTTTATCCCTGAATCAATATTTAATCCCTTTTTTGAGTTTTTACAACCATATATAAGACTTTTATGAACGGCCCATATTTCTGAAGCAGAATGATAAATTATAGAAGCTATTTTACTTCTTATATTTTTTTTTTGAAAAACTCCATAATTTAATTCTTTATATGATATAGCATCATATCCTCCAACTATTACAACAAATCTTTTTTTAAATAGTCTTGATAGTATTAAAGGAATTAAAGCATGATAATCACAAAACCAACAAATAACTACTTGAGATTTAGGAATAAATAAAATAGATTTATACAACTCTTTAAATCTATTTCTTAAAAAATTAAAAAAATCTTTATTAGGAGGAGATTTAATTTGACTTAATGAAACACCAAGGTTTTTTAAAATTTTTATATCCTTTTTAACAAAAGGATTAAGAACACTATAAACAAATGTCACCTTAAATCTCGACATAAACTAATCCTTATTTATAACATATTTTTCTAAAAAACTTGCAATTTTATAGTCATTTGATAATTTGGGAACTTTATTTTGACCTCCTAATTTTCCTTCCTTTTTCATATATTTTGAAAAGCTGTTTTTTTCAACCGCTTTAATAACCAATCTTCTTAATATTTTGCCTTTTATCAAATCTTTATAATATATATTTTGATCTTGAAGAGAAATATCTATATCCTTCTCTAAAGATTTTAAGTCTGGTGGAATTCTATCAAATTCAATAAACCACTTATGATAAGAAAAACCTCTTTTAGAATCAATTTTAGGTGCAACTGTAAATTCTCTAACAAAAACTTCAGTCTTATGTTTTTTTAACCCAACACCTATGGCTTTCTCTATTTCAGATCCTATTACATGCTCTCCAAAAGCTGAAATAAAATGACTAATTCTTCCTGTTACTTTAATTCTATATGGATTTAATGAAGTAAATTCAATTGTATCTCCAATATTATAGGCCCAAAGACCAGCATTTGTAGAAAGAATTATTACATAATTTATTCCTTTTTTTACCTGATTTAAGTTATATCTTTTGGGGTATTTATCGTAAAACTTTGATGCTTCAATAAATTCATAAAAAATTCCATTATTAACTAATAATAATAGACTTGTATCGTTTAATTGATCTTGATATGCAATAAATCCTTCGGAAGCAGGATAAACTTCAACAGTATCAACATGTCTTCCAATTAAATTATCAAAAATAGGTTTATATGGTTCAAAGTTTACTCCTCCATATACAAAAAGGCTAAAATTTGGAAATTGATCCCCTATATTTTTATTTGATTCAGTTAAAATTTTTTCAAAATACATTTGAACCCAAGAAGGAATTCCTGCAATTATAGTCATATCCTTATCTAATGTCTCTTTAACTATTACTTCTACCTTTTTTTCCCAATCTTTAATACAATTTGTGTCCCAACTAGGCATTCTGTTTTTTAACATATACTTTGGAACGTAATGAGCAGCTATGCCAGAAAGTCTACCTAACAAAATTCCATTTATAGTTTTTAAAATAGGAGATCCCTGAATAAATATATGTTTCCCATAAGCTATTTTAGTATTACCACTTTTATGAATGTAATTTAATATAGAGTCTCTTGCAGAATTAATGTGAGTTTTTATTGAATCATTTGTTATAGGAATATATTTAATCCCAGAAGTTGTTCCACTAGTTTTTGCAAAATACAATGGTTTTCCAGGCCATAAAATATTTTTTTCGCCAGCTAATATTTTTTTTATATATATTTTGATGTCTTCATAATCCCTAACTTTAACTTTTCTAACAAAATCATCATATGATTTTATGTTTTTAAAATCATTGTCTATTCCAAATCTAGTCTTTAATCCTTTTTTTATTAATTCCTTAAAAATTAAATTTTGATATTTTATTGGATTTTTTCTCCAACCCTTATTCTTATAATATATATACTTTGAAAAAAGTTTAGCTAAAAAACCTTTCATTATATTTTAATCAAAATTAAAAAATTCTTCAGGATCTATTGGATATCCTTCAAGCCATAATTCAAAATGCAAATGCCATCCAGTAGAATACTCCCCTGTATTTCCAGCAGCAGCAATAACTTCTCCAGCTAAAACAAACTCTCCTTGTTTTTTACTTAAACTAGAATTGTGCTTATATACCGACATAAAGCCATAATTATGTCTAACGATTATTACATAGCCAGTCTGTGCTGTCCATTCTGAAAAAATTACAGTTCCATCAGCTATAGATTTAACTGGAAAATTTTCTTCCAGTACTATATCAACAGCAAAATGTTCTTCTTTGATATTAAATTTTTGTGAGATTGGACCTTTTGCAGGAGCATTTAAAAATACATTTGAATTTAAGATAGATTTTTGATCAAAATTATATTTGTCCTCTTGGTCAACTACTTTTCTTAAAATCGAATCCGCTTTATTTCCTTTTATTACTTTATTAAATTTTTCACCTAATGAATCTTTCTCTAAATCAATATTTTTAAAAAAAGATTCATCCAGATTCTTTCCAGTTAGAACCTTTTTAACCGATTTTAAATAACGAGCGTTTTTCTGATAAATATTAATTAGAGAATCTGTAATAAATAAGTTTTCTATAGCATTTTTTCTAATCTCACTTGAATCATAACCAGGTATATACTCTCTTATTGGTGAATATGCAATTATAAAAAATAACCCAATACTAAAAATTGAAAATATAAAAACTGAAAATATAATAACGTTTAATCTTGATAACCTAAACTGGAATTGTTCTTCAAATGTTTCCTCATTCACTACCAACATACGATAGTGGCTAGTCAATTTTTTTATTATCTTATTTGATGATTTATTTTTTTTTGACATATTGTATTCAAATATAAGGATTACTCAAAGTATAAAATATCAATTATATTAAATGATATAGAATAACTAAAATATTTGAGTAAATTTGTTATAAGAATTAATTAAAATTAATTTAAATATAGTTATGATTGGAGCCCCACAAATTATTCTTATAATTGCCGTAGTGCTTTTACTATTTGGAGGAAGAAAAATTCCTGAACTAATGAAAGGCTTAGGAAGCGGAATTAAAGAGTTTAAAAAAGCAACTAAAGAAGATAATGAAGAAAAAAAAATTGATGAAAAAAACCAATAATCCTTTTTTCAGAATTTTATTGTATTCAAAATAGTCTCTAGTTCAAACATATAATCTCTCTTTTTAGTTGAAGGAGCAAAAGCAAAACCTTCAATAACAATCCATCTCTTATTATTAATATCTTCAATAAAAAAATTAATAAATGGTCCAGCCATAAAATCATTATAAACTTCCCAAGTTCCTTTTGTTATATATAAAGTTTTAGTTTCTTTTTTTGATTTATAAAAGAATGGTTTATACGCTTTTTCAGTAATCATATATGATTCTTTCAATCTTCCTGGAATATATAATTCTCCAATTGAATCCCTAATACTAACAATTCTTTTACTATTAAAAGAGTTAAAATCTTTTATTGGAATAGAATATGAGATAATATTCATATGCCCTTTTTGAATGTCTTTTTGAATCCATATAAAATTAGAAGTATCCTTAACTGTTTTATATGCAGAGGGGTATTTTAATTTAATTCCAAATCGATTTTCTAAATCTTTAGATCTAGATAAAGATTTATTAATTCGTCTTAATTTTTCTTTTCTCTCATTATTAAAAATTAAATTTATTATCAGATTAACATTTTCTTTAAAATAAAATTTATGTAAATCATTATCCTCAAAAGCACTTTTAACAACAATTTGAGGTTTAGAAAATGGATTTTCCATCAATTTAAATTCATTTAAATCACTATTTACAAACCATAAAATATTTCTGCTTTTTTTTGTAAATCCAGAAAATGCCTTTGGATTTAAATAAAATAAGTTAAACTTTGGCTCATCAGTTGGAAGGCCTTCATATGGCTGACTTAATCCTTCTCTTATTGTTTTTCCTAAAGAATTTTCCCAATCATTCTTATTCATAACTATCATTACATCATTTATTCTTCCATTAGATTCTGGAATATACACTTGATTCTTTCTTTTATTACAAGAAAAAATTAAAAAAGCTATAATTATAATTTTAAACTTCAAAAAACTTATTTAATCAATTAATGCTTTTATTCCTGGAAGAGTTTTGCCCTCTAAACTTTCTAACATTGCACCCCCTCCAGTGCTAACATAACTCATTTTATCTTCTAAACCATATTTTTTAACAGCGAAAACAGAATCTCCTCCTCCAACTAAAGAAAAAGCTCCTTGCTTAGTTTTTTTTGCAATAAATTCGCCTATTTGAATAGTTCCTTTAGCAAAATTTTCAAACTCAAAAACACCTAAAGGGCCATTCCAAAGTATTGTATTACATTTCAAAATGATTGTTTCAAAATGCTTTAAAGATTTTGGTCCAGCATCCATCCCTTCCCATCCATTTTTAATGTTTTTTACATCAAAAACTTTTTGATTTGCATTATTTGAAAAATTATTCCCCGCAACTACATCAATAGGCAAATGCAATAAAACATTTTTTGATTCAGCTTTGTCAATTATCTCCAAAGCTAAATTTGCATAATCTTTTTCAAAAATTGAATTCCCTATTTTTCCTTTTAAAGCATATATAAAAGTATAAACCATCCCTCCTCCAATAATTAAATGATCTATTTTATCTAAGATACTTTCAATAATGGGAATTTTTGATGAGATTTTTGCACCTCCTATTATTGCTAAAACAGGTTTTTTTCCTGACTTTAAAACTTTATCAATTGCTAAAATTTCTTTTTCTAATAGTTTTCCAAAAAACTTATTATTATTAAAAAATCTTGAAATTATAGTCGTAGATGCATGTGCTCTATGAACTGATCCGAAAGCATCATTAATAAATACTGAACCGTGCTTTGATAACTTTTTAGCAAAATCAATATCTCCTTCAGATTCTTCTTTATAAAATCTTAAATTTTCTAATAATAAAATTTGTCCTGGTTTAAGTGATTTAGATTTTTTTTCAGCTTCTTCTCCTACACAATTAGAATAAAAGTCAACCGGTCTATTAATAACTTTACTAACCTCTGAAACTATATTTTTAAGAGATAATTTTGAAGAAAAACCCTCTGGCCTTCCCATATGAGAAATTAAAATACAGCTTCCCCCAGAATTTATTACATGGTCAATAGTTGGTTTTGCGGCATAAATGCGAGTATTATCAACTACTTGTAATTTGTCATTTAATGGCACATTAAAATCAACCCTAATTAATACTTTTTTATTTTTAAAAGATTGGTTTGATAATGTTTTCATGATCTCAAAAATACTATAATTATTATCCAAATAAATAGAGAAATTAAAATTAAAAAATTAAAAAAAAGTAATGTTATATTTGATAAATGTACTTCAATAATATAATTGGTCAAGATAAAATTAAAAAGACTATTGATGAAATGTGTAAAAAAATGTATGTCCCTCATTGTCAGCTTTTTATTGATAAAATTGGATGTGGCGGATTAGGTTTAGCGCTTTACTTTTGTCTCCAATTAATTTATGGAAAAAAAATTCTAGAAAGACATATTTTAAAAGGAAGTGATATAAAAACACTTCTTCAAAATCCTGATTTAAAGTTTATATACCCCGTTTACTCTAATAAAAATAAATTATCAAGTGATTATCTAAAAGAATGGTTATTATTTATAGAAAAAAATATATATGGTTCCTATGGAGATTGGCTTAAAGAAATTGGTGATGAAAATAAAGAAGGAATAATAGGGGTAACTGAAATTGAAAATCTACAAAATCAAATTAATTTAAAATCTTTTTTTGGCGGAAATAAAGTGGTCTTAATTTGGGGTCTTGACAAAATGAATTTATCTGCTTCAAATAAAATCCTTAAATTATTAGAAGAACCGCCAAAGAAAACATATTTTATTATGGTGGCAGAAGACTCTTTAAGTTTATTACCAACAATTTATTCCAGATGTCAAACTACCTATTTAAAGCCAATTGAAGATTCATACATTAAAGAATATCTTAAAAAAAATAATATTGAAAAAATAAATTTTAATACCGCTTTAGGGAGTTTAAGAAATATAAATACAATATTAAATAATGACTTTTTTTCTAAGTACGAATCTCTAATAATTGAATTATTAAGACTTTCATTTAGTTCTAATAAAAAAAAAGAAGACACAATCCAATTATTCGATTGGGTTAATAAAGTGTCTCTGATGGGTAATGAAAAAATTAAAGCCTTTTTATATTATTCAGTAGATTTTTTTAGATCAGCTTTTCTTGTCAATTATAATTTAGAAAAAATTGCTCCTTTTGAAAGTTCTACTAATTTTAGTATAAAAAATCTTTCCCCATATATTAATAAAGGAAACTTCAAAAAATTTGTTGTTTTATTTGAAAAATCACAAAATTACATTCAGCAAAATGCTAATAAAAAAATGCTCTTAACCGAGATTGTTATAAAAACAAAGAAATTATTATCCCTTTCTAAAAATTAACTTCTTTTTTTAAAAACATAAATTATAGAAGAATACTCTTTGCTAAATAAAGCTTTTATGTTGGAGATTATTCCTAAAATAATTCCCTTAAATAAAGGGAAATATGACCTGTTTTGTTTTTCAGATAAATATGATATATAAAAAGCATCCATAAATAATGGGTATGATTTAATTAATCTAAAATTTTTTTCTTTTAATAATAATTCTATTCCTTTTCTAGTAAAATGCCATATATGTCTTGGCACATCAAGTGCTGACCATTTATGCTTATAATATTTAGAATCAAAACTGTTTATATTAGGAAGGGCAATTATTAAATAACCTTCTTTATCTATTAATAAAGAAGTTTTAGCTAAAGTTTTATTTAAATTAATAATGTGTTCTAAAGAATGCCAAAAAGTTATTATCCTAAATTTAGAATGAGATGGGATTATTTCTAAAGAATTAAAGGTTTTTAATCCTTTTCTGCTGCAAATGTTTAATGCCTTTACATTATTCTCAACAACTGATTGGTTAAGTCCTTTTTTTAAACAATACTCCGCATAAACACCTATCCCAGAACCTACATCAAGTGTATTGCTGTCTTTAAGAATAAATTGCTTTGTTATTGACCATTTATAACTAAGCATTAAATTTTGAATATAAAAATAAATATAATCTATACGCTTTGAAGGTTTCTCTTTAAAAGAATCATAACTATCTGATATATAATATTTTGACAAGCTTTTTTCATTTATAATGTCAGTCCAAGCCATATGCTTTTTGGAATCCCAATATATATTAAATTTTTTGTTAGAGATAAGGTTATCCTTTGCAGAAAACAGAAAAATGTCTTTTTTTAACTTCATATTGTTTCACGTGAAACATTATTTATCTTCCCATTGAGACTAATAAAACACTTATATCACTTGGTTTAATTCCGCTTATCCTTGATGCTTGCGCAAGTGTTTCAGGTCTAATTTTATTTAGCTTTTCTTTGGCTTCAAAAGACAAAGAAGGTAATTCGTCAAAATTAAATTTTTTTGGAATTATTATATTCTTTAGTCTACTTAATTTCTCAACGTTTCTTTTTTCTTTTTCAATATAACCAGAATACTTAATATCTATTTCTACTTGCTCTAAAATATCATCAGAGATTTTTTCTTTTATTAAATATTCTTTTAATGGTTTTAGGGTTTTTATATCCTTTCTTTTTACATTAGGCCTTGCAAGTAATTTAGAAAATTTATCTGGCTGCTTAACTAAGACTTCATCTTTAGAAGCTAAAAATGAATTTACAGATTTAATTTCAAAACTTGTAGAATATAAATATTTAGTTACAATTTCCTTTTTTTTAATTTTATTTTCTAATGCGGTCATTCTTTTTGAAGAAATTAATCCTAGTTTATATCCTTTAGGAGATAACCTTTGATCAGCGTTGTCTTGTCTTAATAAAGTTCTATACTCTGCTCTAGAAGTAAACATTCTATATGGCTCCTCTGTTCCTTTTAAAATTAAATCATCAATCAAAACGCCAATATAGGCCTCGTCTCGATCTAAAACAAAAGGATCTTTATTGTTTGTCTTTAAACTAGCATTAATTCCTGCAATCAGTCCCTGTGCAGCAGCCTCTTCATAACCAGTTGTTCCGTTTATTTGCCCTGCAAAATACAATCCGTTAATTAATTTGGTTTCTAAGGTGTTAAAAAGTTGAGTAGGTTGAAAAAAATCATATTCTATAGCATATCCCGGTCTAAAAAGCTTAACCCTTTCAAAACCAGAAATTGTTCTTAGAGCGTTAAACTGAATATCTTCCGGTAAAGAGGTTGAAAATCCATTAACATATACTTCTATCGTATTCCACCCTTCTGGTTCAACAAAAATTTGATGACTTGATTTATCACTGAAACGATTAATTTTATCTTCAATAGAAGGGCAGTATCTGGGGCCTATGCTTTCAATATTCCCATTAAACATAGGTGACCTGTCAAAACCTTCTCTTAATAAATCATGTACACGTTCATTTGTATGAGTAATATGACAGCTAATTTGAGATTTTAATGGTTTAGTTTTATTTGAAAATGAAAATTTTGATGGATCTTTATCTCCAGGCTGTTCTTCCATTTTATTATAATCTAATGATCTTCCATCAACTCTAGGAGGCGTTCCTGTTTTCATTCTTCCAGAAACAAAACCTAATTTTAAGAGGCTACTCGTAAGTCCTAAAGAAGATTTTTCTCCAGCTCTACCTCCTTGAAAATTTTTTTCTCCAATATGGATTTTGCCATTTAAAAATGTCCCATTTGTTAAAATTACTGTATCAGAATAAATTTTTATTCCTAAACTTGTTTCGACTCCTGTAATTTTATTTTTTTTTACAATGACATCCGTTACCATTTCTTGATAAAAATCTAAATTTTTTGTGTTTTCAAGTGTCTGGCGCCATTTTGCAGAAAATAATTGTCGATCCGATTGAACTCGTGGACTCCACATAGCAGGTCCTTTTGATTGATTTAGCATTTTAAATTGAACCGCGCTTTTATCAGAAACAATTCCGCTATAACCCCCTAACGCATCTATTTCTCGAACTATTTGGCCTTTAGCTATGCCTCCCATAGCCGGATTACAAGACATTTGGCCTATAGTTTGCAAGTTCATAGTTATTAATAACGTCTTTGAACCAAGATTAGCAGAGGCTGCGGCGGCCTCACATCCAGCATGACCTCCACCTACAACAATAACATCGAATTTTTTCTCAAACATGATTATAATGTTTCACGTGGAACATTTTTAAAAAAAGATCCTCTTTCTCCGCCATCAACATTTTTTCATTATCTACTTTATCATTATAACCCATACAATGTAAAACACCATGTATCATGACTCTAACTAGCTCATTTTCAACCCTTTGTCTGTTTTCCTTTGCGTGTTTTTTGATAACTGAATAACACAAATAAATTTCTGCTTCGATTTTTTTTGATGTTGAATAATCAAATGTTAAAATATCTGTTTCTGATTTATGATTTAAATATTTAGAATTAATTTTTAAAATTTTAGTTTTTGAAACAAAGTTGTAATCAATTTTTTTTACCTCATACCCTTCATTAAAAACAAAGTTTATAATTAAAAGTTTTATCTTTTTTAAATCAATAATAGCTGGTATGTCGTTTATTGTAATAATTATGATATAATTTAAATTACAAAGATAGTCGAAATGTGATTTTAATTAGAATTCATTTTAAATAAGCTCTTATCTTTACATAAATGAGTTGTAGAGTTAGATTTGCACCAAGTCCTACGGGCCCTCTTCATATAGGTGGGCTTAGAACAGCATTATACAATTATCTTTTTGCAAAAAAAAATAAAGGCTCTTTTATCCTTAGAATAGAAGATACCGATCAAAGTAGATATATTAAAGAAAGTGAAGAGTATATAAACAAATCTCTTAAATGGGCTGGAATTAATCCAGACGAAAGTCCAAACAATGAAGGAAATTATGGCCCGTATAGACAAAGTGAAAGAAAAAAAATTTACAATAGTTATGTTTTAAAATTAATTGAAAATAAAAAAGCTTATTATGCTTTTGATAGTGATGAAGAATTAAATCATCTTAGAGCAGAATATGAAAAAAAAGGGGAAACTTTTAAATATGATCATCTAAGCAGGAAAAAACTTAAAAATTCACTAACCCTATCTAATCAAGAAAGCGAGAAATTAAAACAAAAAAATTCATTTGTAATAAGACTAAAAGTTGATCCAAATAAAATAGTTTCTGTAGAAGACAAAATAAGAGGATATATAAAAGTTAATACTAATACTTTAGATGATAAAGTATTAATTAAAAGTGATGGAATGCCAACTTATCATTTCGCTAACGTAATTGATGATCGTTTAATGAAAATTACTACTGTAATTCGAGGTGAAGAATGGCTCCCTTCACTACCTTTTCATAAATTATTATATCAATCCTTTAAATGGAATTGTCCAGACTTTATGCATCTTCCTCTTATTCTTAAGTCCACAGGAAAGGGGAAACTTTCAAAAAGAGATTCTGAAAAAATGGGTATTCCTGTTTTTCCTTTATCCTGGAAAAAAGAAAAAATGGGATATAAAGAAATTGGATTTTTGCCAAATGGTTTAATAAACTACCTTGCTCTTTTAGGATGGAATGACAATACTGAAAAAGAAATCTACTCTTTAAAAGAACTAGAAAATGTTTTTGACTTTCAAAAAATTCAAAAAAGCGGCGCAAAATTTGATTATGAAAAAGCTAAATGGATAAACCACAATCATATTAAAACCCTTCCAAGTGAAAGTCTTTTAAAAATTTCAAAAAAAAATTTAGAACCTTTAAATAACTTATTTAAAAAAGAGGAAATATTAACTATTATTTCACTAGTTAAAAACAGACTTACGCTCATAACTGATTTAAAAAAAGAAACTTTGTTTTTTTCTGAAAACCCTGATTATAATAATTTAAATGAAAAAATAATTGAAAATAAAGCTTCCTTAAAAATATTAGAAGATTTTAAACAAATCTTTTATTCATCAGAAGAGTCTGGAAAAATAAAAACTGAAATTGTCAATTATGGAAGTAAAAATAATATTAAACTTGGATTTTTAATGCAGCTTTTAAGAATAGCAATAGTTGGTGAATTAAAAGGCCCTGATCTTTTTTCAATAATTAAAATAATTGGAAAAAATGTATCTTTAAAAAGAATTGAAAAACTCATGTCTAAATTAAACTCTTAAACCTATGTCTACATCAACTTCAATAATTATTGGCGCAATTATTCTATTACTTTTTTTGTCCTTTTTTATGGTCAAACAGCAAACAGCTGCAATAATCGAAAGATTTGGTAGATTTTCAAGCATAAGACATTCAGGACTTCAGATTAAAATTCCAATTATAGACAAAATTATAGGGCGAATTAGTTTAAGGGTTCTTCAGCTAGACGTAACAGTTGAAACCAAAACAAGTGATAATGTTTTTGTTAAATTAAAAGTTTCTGTCCAATATAAAGTAATAGAAAACAAAGTATATGAAGCTTTTTATAAATTAGATTTTCCTCAAGATCAAATTACTTCTTATGTTTTTGATGTTGTAAGAGCTGTTGTGCCAAAAATGAAATTAGATGATGTTTTCGAAAAAAAAGACGAAATAGCTAACTCTGTTAAAGGAGAATTAAATGACGCTATGACTAACTATGGTTATGATATAATAAGAGCTCTTGTTACAGATATTGATCCAGATACTGAAGTTAAATCCGCTATGAATAAAATTAATGCTGCTGAAAGAAAAAAAGTAGCAGCACAATACGAAGGAGATGCAGAAAGAATTAGAATTGTAGAAAAAGCAAAAGCTGAAGCTGAAAGTAAAAGGCTACAAGGACAAGGGATTGCTGACCAAAGAAGAGAAATTGCTAGAGGGCTTGAAGAATCTGTAGATGTTTTAAATAAGGTTGGTATAAATTCTCAAGAAGCATCTGCTTTAATTGTTGTAACTCAGCATTATGACACTCTACAAGCTGTTGGAGAAAACACCAATAGTAATTTAATTTTACTCCCTAACTCTCCTCAAGCAGGAAGTGAAATGTTAAATAATATGGTTGCTTCTTTTACAGCAAGTAATCAAATTGGAGAAGAAATGAAAAAACAAAATAAAAAAGAACAAAACCCGAATAAAAAAGAAGAAAAATAGTTTTATTTCTTAGACCAATTATCTCTTAATCCTACCGTTTTATTAAAAATTAATTTTTCATTATTAATTTCATCTAAAATAAAATACCCTAATCTTTGAAATTGAAAATGATTTCCTTTTAAAGCCATAGATAAACTTGGTTCGACGAAACCATTAACAGTTTTTAATGAATTAGGGTTAATAAACTCTTTAAAATCAATTTCTTTATTCTGATCTGGAGAAGGGACCATAAAAAGCCTATCATAAACATTAACATCTGCATTTAAAGAATGTTTAACTGTAACCCAATGAATTGTTCCTTTAACTTTTCTTTTGCTTTCTTCAGATCCACTTCCGCTTTTACTTTTAGGATCATATGAACATATAATTTCTTTAATTGTTCCATCATTATTTTTTACTACAGTCTCTCCTTTTATTATATAAGCATTTTTTAACCTAACCTCTTTTCCTATTGAAAGTCTATAAAATTTTCTGTTGGCCTCTTCTTTAAAATCTTCTTTTTCAATATAAAGTTCTTTTGAAAAAGGCATTTTTCTTTTTCCAAGTTCTGGCTTTTCAGGATTAATCTCTCCCTCTAAAATTTCATCCTGATTCTCAGGATAATTTTTTATAATTAATCTAACGGGGTTTAATACAGCCATTACCCTTGGGGAAACTAAATTAAGATGTTCTCTAGCTGAAAATTCCAGAAGAGAAAGGTCTATTAAGTTTTCTCTTTTTGATACCCCTGCTAATTCTACAAATTTTCTTAAAGACTCTGGCGTATAACCTCTTTTTCTTAAACCAGAAATCGTTGGCATTCTTGGATCATCCCATCCATTAACATATTTCTTTTCAATTAATTCAAATAATTTTCTTTTTGAGGTTACCGTATATGAAAGGTTTAATCTAGCGAATTCTCTTTGTTTTGGTCTTAATTTTTTTAAAGGAGATATTGAATCTAGAAACCAGTCATATAAGTCTCTATGAGGTTTAAATTCTAGAGTGCAAAGCGAATGTGAAATTTGCTCAATATAATCAGATTGGCCATGGGTCCAGTCATATAAAGGATATATACACCACAGATTTTTTGTTCTATGATGTTCTTGATAAAGAACCCTATAAATTACTGGATCTCTTAAAAGCATATTTGATGATGCCATATCAATTTTAGCTCTTAAGACATGTTCTCCTTCCTTAAACTCCCCTTTAAACATTCCTGTAAATAAATCTTTATTTTCTTTTACACTTCTATTCCTGTATGGACTGTTTGTTCCTGATTTTGTAGGCGTTCCTTTTTGTAAGGCTATTTGTTCTGAGTTTTGAGAATCAATATATGCTAAATTGTTTTCAATTAGATAATGTGCCCATTTATATAACTGCTCAAAATAATCAGATGCATAACATTCTTTTTCCCACTTATATCCTAACCACGAAATATCTTTTTTTATTGCATCCACAAATTTTTTATCTTCTTTAACAGGGTTAGTGTCGTCAAACCGAAGATTTACAGGTGCCCCATACTTTTTTCCAAGATTAAAATTCAAACATATCGCTTTTACGTGTCCAATATGTAAAAACCCATTTGGTTCAGGAGGAAATCTAAATTTTAAGTTTTTTTTATTAAAACCGCTTAATAGATCTTGTTTAACAATCTGCTCTATAAAATTTATCCCTTTTTTCATAAAATAAAACCTCAACAAATATATTGATTTGGTTTTTTAAACCTTTTATAAATAGAGTTTATATCTTTGAAAAATATGGGAAAAATTTATTTAAAAGGCATAAAAATATATGCCTTTCATGGTTGCTTAAAAGAAGAAAATATTATAGGGGGCAATTATAAAATAAATTTAATGGTTAAAACTAATATGGAAAAACCCGCTAAAAGTGATGATTTAATAGACGCTATAGACTATTCTTCTTTATATAAATTAATTGAAAAAGAAATGAGTATTACTTCTTCTTTAATGGAAAGTGTATGTGAAAGAATTCTTAATGCTCTTTTTAAATCTTTTCCCTCTATAACTAAAGCTTCCTTGCAAATTTCAAAATTAAACCCTCCAATTGATGGCGATGTAAAAGAAGTCAGTATTAAGAGAAAAAGAAAAAGATCTTTAAAATAAATATTTATTATTTTTGTTCGCTATGGCATCGTGGCCGAGTGGCTAGGCAGAGCTCTGCAAAAGCTTTTACAGCGGTTCGAATCCGCTCGATGCCTCTTTTTATTTAAATAAAATTTTTCCTCCCAAAGTGTATTTTGAAATTACCCTTTTTGGATTTCCATATACTTCAATTTTTCCGCCCGCATTAATTTTTAAATTAGCTAACTCTCTTACTCTGATTGATGAAAACCCTCCGGCTATTGAAATAACTTTGGCTTTATTTGATTCCAATCCTTTCGCGTTAATTAATCCTCCAGTGCTAACTTTTAGGTTGAGCTGATTTGAAGACCCTTTAAAAGTAATCTTTGCTCCAGAGCTAACATTAGCTTTAATGTTTTTTACATTTATTTTAGTTGAAACTCTAGATCCTTCTTTTGCTTTAATATATAATTGATCCGATTTGATAGTTTTCTTATTGCTAATTATTGAGCCCTGATATGCAGAAAGAAATTCAATTTTTTTCTTAAAAAAAACTTCAATGTAATTATATCCAGGATTAAAAATAGATTCTACTGAAAGCTTAATCTTTAAGGTTTCTCTTTTTAAATTAACAACTACTTTTTCTATATTGTCTCCGTACACATAAACCATGTTTTTGTTTGAAGGTATTAGTTTAACGTCTAATCCTGAGTAAACTTTTAAAGACTTAAACTCTTTAATTGAAATTGCTTTACGATCAACATCATATCCTTTTTGAGGATATGTGTAATTTATAATACTTAAAAAAAATATATATATTATAATCTTTAATCTCATTTTAACAATTGAAAATCAAGATGTCTTTTTAAAACATTAACTCTTTTAACCCTTATGTAAACGACATCTCCTAGTTGAAATCTCCTCTTTGTTCTTTCCCCAATTAAGGAATGTGTTTTATCTTCATATATATAATAATCGCCTATCATGTTTTTTACATTAATCATTCCTTCGCATTTATTTTCAATTATTTCTACATATATTCCTCGTTCTGTTACTCCTGAAATTATTCCTTTATATCTGTTCCCTATTTTATTATTCATATAAAGCACTTGCATAAATTTATTTGAAGCTCTTTCTGCTTTTACAGATATTTGTTCCGTTTTTGATATGTGTTTACAAATATTCTCTAAGTTATTTTTATGATTATGCTTATTGTTTATCTCTTGTTCTAATATCCTATGAGTTAAAATATCTGAATACCTTCTTATTGGAGAGGTGAAATGAGTATAACTTTCAAAACATAACCCATAGTGCCCAATATTTTTATTTGAATATTCCGCTTTACTCATAGACCTTAAAGCCAATTTATCTATTAAATTTTGTTCTTTTTTTCCTTTTGTTTTTTTCAACAATGTATTTAAAGACTCTCCTAATTTCTTGTCTTCTGTATTTAATTTATAACCTAATTTTTCTACTATTATTTTTAAGTTTTCTACCTTCTCTTTATCTGGTCTATCATGAACTCTGTAAACAAATTCTCTTCTTGTTTTTTTTATTAATTCTCCTAAATATTTATTTGCAATTAGCATATATTCTTCTATTAATTTATGAGACTCTTTTGATTCTTTAAAAAAAACATTTATTGGTTTATTGTTTTTGTCAAGTATAAATTTTAGTTCTTGTTTTTCGAAATTTATTGCCCCTTTTTTTATTCTTTTTTTTCTCAGTTTTTTAGCTAGTTTATTTAGTATTATAACAGATTTATAAACTTTTTCATTTACTTCATATTCTTTTCCTGTTAAAGAGCTTTTTTTAGAAACTTTTTTTGTTTTATTTTCTATTATTTCCTGAATTTCTTCATAAGCAAATCTATAATTAGAATTAATAATTGTTTTTTCAAATTTTCCTTTAATTATTTTTCCTTTTTCATTTAATATAACTATAAAAGAAAAACATAATTTGTTTTCATTTGGTCTTAAAGAACAAAGATTATTAGAAAGTTTTTCTGGTAACATAGGTATAACTCTATCCACTAAATATGTAGAATTTCCTCTGTTTTTTGCTTCTTTATCTAAAATAGTATTTGGTTTTACATAATGTGTTACGTCTGCTATATGAATTCCTATCTCAAATTTATTCTCATCAATTTGTTCAAAAGATATCGCGTCATCAAAATCTTTAGCATCTCTTGGATCAATCGTAAAAGTTAATTTTTTTCTATAGTCTTTCCTATTCTTAATTTCCTTCTCAGAAATTTCTCCTTTTACATTAGTTGCGTCTTTTAATATTTCTTTTTCAAATTTATATGCTAATCCATATTCATGTAAAATAGAATGAATCTCTGTGTTTGTTTCACCAGCTTTTCCTATTGATTCTATTATTTCGCCAGTTGGTGATTCTTCATTATTATTCCAATATTTAAATTTCACTAATACTTTTTCTTCATTTTTATATTTATTTAAATTATGTTTTTCTATAAAAAAATCAGTATATATATTTTTATTTTTAGTTATAACAAATCCATATTTATTTCCTTTTTCTAGTATCCCTAAATATTTTTGATTTGATCTTTCTATTATTTTAATAACCTCTGCTTTATTTTTCTTTTTTCTTTTTAATATTTTTATTAAAACAATATCCTTATCTAATGCTTTATTAATTTTTTTTCTATCAATTTTATAATCTTCATTCTTGTATTCAAAAATACCTTTACCAGAGGGTTGTATTTTTATAATCCCTTTAATTAAGCCGTTTTTATTTTTTGATTTCAAGATTATGCTATTATTTTTTTTTAAAATCAAATTTACAATAAAGATGATCTTAATAACATTTAAACATATTTAACTTATTATATATTATTAATAAAATAGATGTATATATATAGTGGGGTGTTAAAATCATATATAAAAATCATAACAAAAAATTGTATTATTAATTAATTATATATTAATAACAGATTATCTATTATAATAAACAATTTAAATATCTAAAAAACAAAAGATTAAAAGAGATATAAACATTAGTTTATAAAAAAAAAAGAAGATAACTTTTTATTTAAAAAGAAAAAAAAATGTTAAGAAACATTAAATTATTGTTACTAAAATGTAAAAAGAAAAAAAAATAAAATAACAAGGAATTAAATAAAAAGATTATTAAAAAAAAAACAAAAACAAAAAAAAAATAAAATAAAAAAGTATTAACATAAAATAAAAAAGAGATAAACAATTGAACAGATGTTATTAACTTACTAAAAAAAAAAAATGACAATAAGTATAGGAAATGATCATGCAGGAGTAGAGCATAAAAAAGAAATTATAAATTACTTAAAAAATAAAAAAATAGAAATAATTAATCATGGAACGAATACAGAAGAAAGTGTAGATTATCCAGATTATATTCATCCTGTTGCAAGTGATGTAAATAGAAAAAAAGCTTTAAAAGGGATAATAATTTGTGGAAGTGGAAATGGGGCTGCGATGACCGCAAATAAGCATAAAAAAATAAGAGCAGCGTTATGTTGGAATGTAGAATTGTCAAAATTATCAAGGCTACATAATGATGCAAACATTATAAGTTTGCCTGCAAGGTTTTTGTCTATTAAAAAGACTATAGAAATTATAGAAGTTTTTTTAACTACAGAATTTGAAGGAGGGAGGCATCAAAAAAGAATAGAAAAAATACCATGTCAATAATTTGGAATATAAAAAACTTCAATCAATTAGATGCTAATATTTTATATTCAATTTTAAAACTTAGATCGGAAGTATTTGTTTTAGAACAAAAATGCGCGTATTTAGATATTGATGAAAAAGACAAAAAAGCAACACATATATATTCTTTAGACGAGGGTCATAATTGTATAGCATATGGGAGAATATTAAAACCTAATGATTACTATAAAAGCTATACTTCAATTACAAGAATTGTTATTAGAAAAAAAGATAGAGAAAAAAAATTAGGATATAAATTAGTAAAAAAACTAATAGAAGTTTGTAAAGAAAAGTATGCAGGAAAAACAATTAAAATATCAGCACAAAAACATTTGCAAAAATTTTATGAAAATTGCGGCTTTGTCTTTAAAGGAGAGAATTATTTAGAAGACGGAATTCCTCATTGCGCTATGTATTTTTCGTAAAATTTATAATTTTTTTAATAAAAGGTAAATTTCTTTTTGTATTTCCTTGAACTCTAAAGTTTCTTTTGAATTATAGATAAAGATGTTTGAACTATGGCTCAGGTTAAAGTTTGAATATAATTCTATAATAGCCTGCCTCATTCTTCTTTTTATTTTATTTCTATTTATAGCAAGAGAAATATTTTTTTTTGACACTGTTACAGCGTAATAAAAAGATGATTTTTTTTTGTTTTTTAAAGAAATAACAGAAAGATGTTTAGCATTAAATCTCTTACCTAACTTAAATAGGATATCAAAAGAAGTCTTTTTTTTTAACTTATTTAATGCTATAATTATTGTTTTTCTGAAAGGTAAAGGTTGTTTTCTCTATTTATATCAGCCATTAGCATTGTGGGGTCAATAATTATAGAAGAAACTTTTCTTTCTTTGGTATTAATTTCAAAACTGTATTCGGGAAAAGCCCAAGGCCAATCTTTTAATATAGACCATTCAATTAAGTATGGGTTTTCTTTTTCTCCTCTCATTAAAGGAATAGGAATATAATAAATTTCTTGACTGCCGTCATCAAAATTTATTAGTAAATCTAAAGGCATTGGGATTTCACCAATCCTTTCTAGAGTAATTTTTGAGGTGTTTTCTTTATTAATGACACTCTTAATATTATAATCAATAGTTTTTGTTGTTTGAGTCCAGTCAGTTAAATACCATTTAAGTTGAATTTGAGAAACTCTTTCGGCAACTCTTCTAAAATCGTTTGGAGTAGGATGTTTAAATTTAAATTCTTTATAATATTCTTTTAAGGTTTTAGCTAAATTTTTTTCTCCAATTATATAACCAAGCTGACTAAGAAAAACAGCACCTTTTCTATAAGCACTATATTCGTAACCTATATTATATTTATACCTGTTAGCATTTGTCATTTGAGGATCTTCTTTGCCAGATAAAGCAAGGTCTATGTAATCAACATAATACCTTTCTAGAGGAAAATAATTACTCTCTTCATTTACAACATTTTTTGCAATTGTAGCAATATATGATGTAAACCCTTCGTCCATCCACTCATGTTTCATTTCGTTAGTAGCGAGGACATGTTGAAACCAAGAATGGGCAAGTTCATGAGAGGTAACCCCTAAAAGGCCATCAAAATCGCTACCTCCAGTTATTAAAGTTAACATAGCATACTCCATACCACCATCTCCGCCCTGAACAACACTATATTGATCGTAAGGGTAGGGCCCAATAGTATTATTAAAAAAATTCATTAACTCTGCAGTTTTTGGTTGAAGGTTTTTCCAGTTTTCAATAATTTCTTTGTCATTTTTATAGAAAAAATGAAGGGTAACATTATTTGGCCCAGGATATATATCATGAATGTAATCGGGGTCTGCCCCCCAAGTAAAATCATGAACATTATTTGCTATAAAATGCCACCTTAATAACCCTTTTTTAGATTTGCCTTTTTTAGTTTTAGAATATCCGTGACCAACATCTTCAGGATTTTGAAGAATACCGCTTGCCGCAACAGTGTATTTTTTATCAATAAAAAGTTCAACATCATAGTTTCCCCAAACACCGTGAAATTCTCTGCCCAAGTATGGTTCAGCATTCCAACCATCATAATCATATTCAGCTAATTTAGGAAACCATTGAGCCATTGAAAGCGCCACATTTTCTTTTGAGTTTTTTCCTGCTCTTCTAACCATGAAAGGGACTTGTCCAGAAAAATCCATTGAGAAAAGGGTTGATTGATTTGGGCTAATTGGCTTATTTAATGGGACTTCAAGGATTGTGCCAGATAATTCGGGCTCAATTAAAACGCCGTCTTGTTTAAGGTTTAAAACGGATAATCTTCCAAAATCCTTTGGTTTAAGAGTGTCTATATCTACTTTAAAACGAGCGTTAGCATCTGCCCCAGACTTAATTCTAACCGCCATTTCACTCCCAGGCTGAAAAGCATTAAAAAAAAGATGAAAAAAAACTTTATTTAATGTGTCGGGGGAATTATTTGTGTAATTAATTATTTGGTTCCCTTTATATTGAAATGTTTTAACATCCATTTTTACAGACATTTTATAATCAGCCTTTTGTTGCCAGTATGTTTGTCCTGATAAAGTAAAAAGAGAAAAAAATAAAAGAATTAATAAAAAGAAATTATATTTCATTTTTGTTTTGTTATTGAAGCAAGCAATAAAGCATTATACAAATTAACAATTTTTCCTGATTTAGATAAAGCTTCTGGAGAAACTATTTCTTGAGATTCCGGGCTATATAAAGATCTGTACATAGGTATTCCGGATTCAAGAAGAATTTTTTTAATTGTTGAAGCTTTAAGATTAGGATAGAAAGATCTAATTATAGCTGCAACGCCAGAAACACTTGGTGCAGCCATAGAAGTACCACTGTTATATTTATAATTATTATTTGGAACAGAAGAGTAAACTTGATAACCAGGAGCAAAAAGGTCTACGTTAATAGACCCAAAATTAGTAAAGTAAGCAGGAAGCTTTTCATTATACATATATGTAGAAGCTCCAACATTAATCAGATTGTTTGAAATTTCTTTTCCATTAATTTCATCATTAGGAAAGGTTTTATTTAACCCGGGGTTTATATTTTCAGAATCATTTCCTGAGGCATTTACAATTAAAACATCTTTTTTTGAAGCATATTTAATAGCGTCATATACCCAATTAGAATGGGGGGAATATGATTTGCCAAAGCTTGTATTTATAATTTTAGCACCATTATTTACAGCATACCTTATTGCTAAAGCTATATCCTTATCATATTCATCTCCATCAGGAACCGCTCTTAAGGGCATAATTTTTACGTTATCATAAATAGATACAATAATACCGCTAACATGTGTCCCATGATCTGCAGAATCTTTATTTGGACCAATAACGTTTTGGTTTCCATAATTTGAATCATAAATATTATTTGGATCATCGCCTACAATTGATCTGCCTTCGAAATCTAAATTTATGTGATATTTTAATCTGTCTTTATAATATTTAATTGCACCCTCTAACCTTTCAATACTCAAACTGTTTTTTTCAAAAAATTTCATAAAATCAATTGCATCAAGAACATCTAATGTTTTAAAATTTATTTTTTCAGCTTCATTTATAGAATATGAACTTTTATTTAAAGCGGAACGGATTATGCTATCATATTTAGTGTGTTTTTTTAAAAGATCTTTACTTCTTTCAATTCTTTGATTTGAAGTATTCCTTACTTCATCGATTTCATTTAAATAAATATTGTAAAGAGAGTCATTTTTGGAAGTGTTTTTAATAAGCCTAACATATTCCATGTTCTCTTTATTAGATTTTCCTAAAAAATTCCATCCATTTATGTCATCTATATATCCATTTTTATCATCATCAATATTATTTTCAAGAATTTCTTTTTTATTTATCCATGTAGACCCAGAAATTAAAGGGTGCTCTATATCAACACCTGAATCTATAACAGCAACTATAACAGAAGCTCCTTTATTATCTTTTAACAGCTCTTCCTTTGCTCTATTAACACTCATTCCTGGAATACTATCTTTATTTAAATCTAAAAGAAACCAATTCTTTTTTTGGTTTTCATCTATTTGTTCTTTGCCAGGATTTTGAGGATTTATTATTAAAGGTTCGTTGGAAAGCTTTAATGTGCCACATTTTATAAATAAAAATAAAAAAAGAAGGGCGTACAGATTATTATACATAACAATTATATTTCTAGAAATAAGAATCAAATTTAAAACTCTTTTTAAAACGAACTCCTTTTTCAGTTTTTTTTAAAGAGATTAATTCATTGTTTGCATCATGCTCCATAAACAAAAGATAATCGTTTTTTAAAGCTTTTTCAAGAAAAAGAGATTTTTCCTCAAGGGTCTTCAAGGGCCTTGTGTCATAACCCATTATGTATGGGACTGGAATATGTCCAGCGGTTGGAATTAGATCACCAGCAAAAACCAAAGTTTTATTTTTATAGTTTAATAATGGAAGCATTTGTTTTTCAGTATGCCCGTCAAAAGTAAGAATATCAAATGAAAAATTTTCATTTTTTATTATTGGACCTTTACCTTGAATAAACTTTAGCTGACCACTGTCTTTAATTGGATTAATGTTTTCGGGAATAAAAGACACTTTTTCTCTTGCATTTGAATTTTTAGCCCAATTCCAATGATCTTCATGAACCCAAAAAACAGCATTTTTAAATTTAGGAGAAAGGGTTCCGTCTTTTTTTCTTTCAATAGCTCCTCCACAATGATCAAAATGTAAATGAGTAAAGAAAACATCAGTAACGTCATTTTTATTAAACCCATATTTTTTTAATGAATTATCAATGGAGTAGTTTCCCCATAAATCATAGTAACTAAAAAAATTTTCACTTTGTTTATTTCCAAATCCAGTATCCACTAATATTAAGCTTTTTCCATCTTCGATCAACAAACATCTTGTTGCCATCTCAATTTTATTGTTATTATCGGCAGGATTGGTTTTTTCCCATAAAGACTTGGGAACTACTCCAAACATAGCCCCACCGTCCAATTTAAAATTTCCAGCTTCAATAGGATAAAGTGTCATTAATTGATTTTAATTCGGGTTAAATTATTATCAGAAGTCATATAAAGAAAATCTTCTTTTTCATCAAAAGCGCAATTAGCAACTCTACTCCCTGGGTTTATTGTTCCAAGATGTTTTCCATTAGAATCAATTATTAAAACACCTCCTGGGCCAGTGGCAAAAACTGTTCCCGAGGAATGCACTTTTAAACCATCAAATAATCCTTTTTTTGTTTTAGCAAGTTTCGATCCGTCAAAAAATATCTTTTCATTAACTAAAGTGTCATTAGAAATTTCATAAACATTGATTATAGGAATATTTTTGTCAGAATTTGCAACATAAAGAAGCTTTTCGTCTTTTGAAAGAGCGATGCCATTTGGCCGGGTTAAATTATTAATTAATAATTTAATTTTATTGTCTTTGAACTTATAAACGCCATTAAAATTAATTTCTTTTAAACTGTCAAGGTCTTGATTGGGTAATCCATATGGAGGATCTGTAAAATAAATAGAGCCGTCTTTAGATATAGCAAGATCATTAGGGCTATTAAAAGTATTACCTTTGTAGTTGTCAACAATGGTTTCAAATACAGGATTATCAGAGGGCCAATCTTTTAATTTAGCTATTCTACGATCTCCATGCTGACAGATAATTAAATCCCCGGCAGAATTAATTATTAATCCATTAGCCCCACCGTTAGCAGAATTTTTTGGATAACCAGTTTTTCCGCTAGGGTCTAAAAATATATTTAAGCCATTTTTTTCTGTCCATAAATAAGCTTTATTCTCAGGAACATCAGTAAAAATAACTCCATTTAGTTTTGAGGACCAAACAGGACCTTCAGACCAACTGAACCCAGACGCTAGAACTTCAATTTTATTTGATGAAGAAATAAAATGAGAAGCGTTATCATCTAAAACTTCAATTGACCCTATATGCTTAGTTGAATTGGTATTACAATTTGATAATATAAAAAAAGAAAGAAAAATTAATAAAGATTTATTTGACATCATAAGATCGTTTTTTTTGCTAATTTAATATTAACTATTTAAACAAATTAATAACAGCAATTATAAAATGAATTCTTAATTTTTTATTATAATAATTTATCTAAGCTTTGCTTATATTTAGAAAATAAAAAATTTTATGTATTTAGAGTTTTTGATTCTTTTAATTGGTTTTGGAATGGTTGCCATAGCGGGGAATCAAATAGCAAAATTTTTCCAAAAGATTAAATTCCCATTAGTAACAGGTTTAATAGTTACAGGAATAATCGCAGGCTCATCTTTTTTAAATTTTATTCCATCTGAAACATTACCAAAACTAAATTTTCTTAACAGCATTGCTTTGGCAATAATTGCTTTTTCAGCAGGAGCAGAATTATATATAAAAGATTTAAGAAGTAGAATTTCAAGTATAAAATGGATGACTATTGGCCAGCTTTTTGTTACACTAATATTAAGCGCAGGGGTTATTTATTTTTTTGCTTCAAATATCCCTTTTATGAATGGTTTAGATGAAAACACTAAAGTTGTAGTTTCTATTTTATTTGGAGTTATCTTTGTTGCAAGATCTCCATCATCAATTATTGCGGTAATAAATGAGCTAAGAGCTAATGGGCCTTTTACGAAAACAGCCATAGGTGTAACTGTAGTAAAAGATGTATTAGTAATAATTTTATTTTCTGTTTGTTTTACAGTTTCTAAATCAGTTCTAAATGGCGATGAATTTGGAATTATTTTTTTACTATTTCTTTTTTCTGAATTAATCCTTTCATTTATTTTAGGGATATTAGTAGGAAGAGTTTTGAATTTAATTCTATCTATTGAAGCCTTTAATTTATTAAAAGGTGTTTTTATTCTTGTTATAGGCTATGGAGTCTATGTTTTTTCTTTTTATGTAAAAGAAAAAACAGGAGAATTTTTTGTTCATGAAATTTTATTAGAACCTTTATTAATATGTATAATTGGAAGTTTTTATATAACGAACTATTCTAAAAACAGAATTGAATTTATTGAACTTCTTCATACTATTAGCCCAACTATTTATATAGTGTTTTTTACATTAATTGGAGCCTCTTTGTCTTTTCAAACTTTAATTCAAGTTTTTTGGATTGCTATTGCTCTTTTTTCGTTAAGAATTTTCACTATGTTTCTAGGGGGAATATTTGGAGTATTAGCCTCTAATGATAACAAATCATATTTGTTTATTTCTTGGATGCCATATGTTTCTCAAGCAGGAGTTGCTTTGGGGCTAACAACTATTATAGCTTCCGAATTTCCAATATGGGGTTTAGAATTTCAAACAATAATTATAGGAATAATTGTAATTAATCAATTAGTTGGAGACCCTTTGTTTAAATGGTCAATTAATTTTACTAATGAAAGCCATTTAAAACATAAAACTCCAGAGTTTGATGGAATTAAGGATGTTATGATTTTTGGTTTAGAAAGTCAATCAATTGCTCTTGCAATGAATTTAAAAAAAGGAGGATGGGTTCCTACAATTATTTCTTTAGCAGATTTAGATAAAGAAAAAAATTCCGATCTAGAAATTACAAGTATTAAAAATATTTCTTTAGAGTCATTTGAGAAGTTATCTCTTAAAAAAGCAGATGCGATTGTTTGTTTATTATCAGATAAAGAAAATTATGATGTGTCTAAAATAATATATGATTCATATGGGACAAAAGATATTATAGTTAGATATAACGGAGAAAGAGAAATTTATGATAAATTAGTTGATTTAGGAGTGAGAATTATTGATCCATCACTTGCAATGATAAATTTATTAGATCATTTTGTTAGATCTCCGAATGCTACATCTATTTTATTAGGACTATATAAAAATCAAGATTCCGTGGATGTTGTTATAAGAAATAGAGATATTCATGGTATGACATTAAGAGATTTGAGATTTCCTACAGATGTTATTGTTTTATCAGTTATGAGAGCAGGGCAAGTTCTTATATCCCATGGATTCACAAGACTTAGATTAGGGGATATTGTGACTTTGGTTGGAACCAAGGAAAGCGTTGACAATGTTAGGTTTAAATTAGAATCATAAGGAAAGGGATGCTTATTTTTTCTTTTTATGGTTAAATAACCAGCTCATTATTTCAGGTTCTTTCAATGCAGGGTCCCAACTATTATGCCCAACATTTTTATAAAGGGTTAATTTAGATTTAGGATTATAAGCTTTTATAACATCAAACATTGTTATAGATAATTCTGGCGGCACTACATTGTCTTTCATTCCATGAAAAATCCAAAGAGGTGTGTTTTTAAAAAACTTTGCCCATTTAAGATTTGCTCCCCCACAAATAGCTATTCCTGCTGCAAAGTAATTAGGGTTTCTTGCGATTAGTTCAAAGACCCCCATTCCGCCCATTGATAAACCAGCTATGTAACGTTTATTAGGATTAATTTTATATATTTTTTCAAGATTAGAAATTAAAGATTCAACTATTAATAATTGAGGATTATTAGGCAAGCTATTTGAAAAACTTTCTTTTTCGGTTGGATATTTTGGGTTGGGAATCCCTTTTATTTTAGCCCAATAAGAATTTTTTGGACATTGAGGGAAAACAATTATAGAAGGAAAAGTATTTCTAAAGTCATAGCTTAAAAAAAAATTACTCCCATGATATAATTGATTTTCATTATCGTTTCCTCTTTCTCCAGCACCGTGAAGAAATATTAACAATGGATATTCTTTGTTTGGGCTGAAGTTTTTTGGAAGTAAAATTCTGTAAGGAATAGAATCATTATTTTTTTTAAATAATTTTTTAAGATAATCTTGTCCAATCAAAGTAGACGAAAAAGAGAATAAAACAAAAAATGCAAATTTTTTTTTCATCTATTCATTAAGTTTAAGTACCGCCATGAAAGCTTGTTGTGGAATTTCTACATTTCCTACTTGTCTCATTTTTTTCTTTCCTTTTTTTTGTTTTTCTAGAAGTTTCCTTTTTCTAGTAATATCTCCTCCATAACATTTTGCTGTAACATCTTTTCTTAAAGCTTTTACGGTTTCACGTGAAATAATTTTGGCTCCAATTGCAGCTTGAATTGGAATATCAAATTGTTGACGAGGAATTAGTTCTTTTAGTTTTTCACACATTTTTTTTCCAATTGTATATGAATTTTGAGAGTGAATTAATGAAGATAGTGCGTCTACAGGATTACTGTTTAAAAGGATATCTAATTTAACTAAAGAAGATTTTTTAAATCCTATGGGGCTATAATCAAAGGAAGCATATCCTTTAGAAACACTTTTAAGCCTGTCATAGAAATCAAAAACAATTTCTGCTAAAGGCATATCAAAAGAAAGTTCTACTCTATCAGTAGTAATATAAGTTTGGTTTGTTATTTGACCTCTTTTTTCAATACAAAGAGTCATTACATTTCCAACAAAATCAGATTTAGTAATTATACTTGCTTTTATATAAGGTTCTTCAACTTTTTCTAGTGATGAAGGATCAGGAAGATCTGAAGGGTTGTTTACTATAATTGAAACCGAAGGCCTTTTTTTTGTAAAAGCTTGATAAGAAACATTCGGGACAGTAGTTATTACGGGCATATTAAATTCTCTTTCAAGTCTTTCTTGAATAATTTCTAAATGAAGCATACCAAGAAAACCACACCTAAATCCAAAACCCAATGCAGCGGAGCTTTCAGGAATAAAAACTAAAGAAGCATCATTTAATTGTAGTTTTTCCATGCTATTTCTTAATTCTTCATAATCATCTGTGTCTACAGGATAAATTCCAGCAAAAACCATAGGCTTAACTTCTTCAAAGCCTTCAATTGCTTTTTTAGTTGGATTATCAGAGGCAGTAATTGTATCTCCCACTTTAACTTCTTTGGCCTCTTTTATACCTGTAATCAAATAACCTACATCTCCAGCAAAGATTTCTTTTTTTGGCAATTGATTTAACATTAAAGTTCCAATTTCATCAGCGTAATAATCTTTTTTAGTTGACATAAATTTAATTTTTTGACCTTTTGATATTTTGCCATTTATAATTCTAAAATAAGTTTCTATTCCTCTAAAGGGATTGTAGACAGAATCAAAAATTAATGCTTCTAAAGGGAGATTAGCGTTTCCTTTTGGGCAAGGAATTTTATTGACAATATTTTTAAGAATTTTTTCTACTCCTTCACCGGTTTTAGCAGAAGCTTTAATAATATCTTCTTTTTTACAGCCTAATAAATTTATAATGTCGTCTGTAACTTCTTCTAAATTTGCAGAAGGAAGGTCTACTTTATTTAAAACAGGAATTATTTCTAAATCATTTTCAAGGGCTAAATATAAATTGGAAATAGTTTGCGCTTGTATGCTTTGCGAAGCATCAACAATTAACAAAGCTCCTTCACATGCAGCAATAGATCTTGAAACTTCATATGAAAAATCAACATGGCCTGGAGTGTCAATTAAGTTTAGAATATAATCTTCATTATTATGGTTAAAATTCATTTGAATAGCATGAGATTTTATTGTGATTCCTCTTTCTCTTTCAAGATCCATATTATCCAATAATTGATCTTTTTTTTCTCTTTCAGAAATAGAACCAGTAATATCTAAAAGGCGATCAGCCAATGTACTTTTTCCATGATCAATATGAGCTATTATGCAAAAATTACGAATGTTTTTCATTAATTGTTTTGAAATTACAAAGATAAGTCATTTGAATTCGAGATTTATAATCCTTTAAAAAGATTAATTTTGCAAAAAAGATTATTTAATCATGGTTAAAATAGGAAAAATTGAATTTAGTTCATTTCCTCTTTTGTTAGCACCAATGGAAGATGTCAGTGATCCTCCATTTCGAGCTTTGTGTAAAGAAAATGGAGCGGATATTGTTTACACTGAATTTATTTCAAGCGAAGGCTTAATAAGGGATGCTATAAAAAGTGTTCAAAAACTTGACATATATGAAAAAGAGAGACCTGTGGGAATACAAATTTTTGGATCTAATATTGAGTCAATGTTAAAATCAATTGATATTGTTGAGGCATCAAAACCAGATATTATAGATATAAATTTTGGATGTCCTGTAAAAAAAGTTGTATGTAAGGGAGCGGGTGCGGGTATATTAAAAGATATTCCTTTAATGGTTAAGTTAACTAAAGAAATGGTAAAAAGAACAAAATTGCCAGTTACCGTAAAAACAAGATTAGGCTGGGATGAAAAATCTATTAGAATAGTTGAGGTTGCTGAAAAATTACAAGATGTAGGGATTTCTGCAATTTCTATTCATGGAAGAACAAGAGCTCAGATGTATAAAGGAGAAGCTAATTGGAATAAAATAGCTGAGGTTAAAAATAACCCTAGAATGAAGATTCCTGTTTTTGGAAATGGGGACATTAACTCTCCGGAAAAAGCAAAATTAATGAGAGATTATTATGGTTTAGATGGGGCTATGATAGGAAGGGCATGTATTGGAAATCCATGGTTTTTTAATCAAGTAAAGTATTATTTAAAAGAAAATTCTTATTTGGAACCTCCTTCAATTTTTGAAAGAGTAGAAGCTGTTAAAAGACATTTAAAAATGTCTATATCTTGGAAAGGCGAAGTTTTGGGAATATTAGAAACTAGAAGACATTATTATAATTATTTTAAGGGAATATCAAATTTTAAATCTATTAGAACAAGATTAGTTACGTCTAATTCTTCAATTGAAGTTTTTGAAATATTGGAAGAAGTTTTAGAAAAGTATTATAATTATGAATTTATAGCTTGATTAGAAAGGTTTTTTACTCCTCGTATCGACCAAAGACTGCTTATTGATCCTAAAATAATAAGCGTTAAGAAAACAATGATTACATTTTTCAAGTTAAACTCAACAGGATAAGCAAGATTTGTTCCGGGTACATAAATTATAGAAGAATATTTTTGAATAAAGACTAAAAAAGCACCCAAAGAAATTCCTGTAACCCCACCAATAAAACAGATAATTAATCCGATTAAATAAAAAATTTGACTAAGATTTTTATTTGACATTCCCATTGCAATTAATATTTTCATTTCCTTTTTCTTATTGAGAATCATCATAATTAAAGAGCCAATTAAATTAAATAAAGAAACGATCATAACTAATGAGAAAATAAAATAAACAGCTATATTTTCTGTATTAAGCATTTTATATAAGGCTGCATTTTTTTCTAGTCTAGATGTAAGTTTTATTTTTTCTCCAACAATTAAGTTTATTTTTTTTTCAAGCTGTTTTTTGTTTTCAGTATTGTTTGTTTTAAGAATTATATTACTGCATTGATTTTCTTTTAAGTTGAGAAGGTCTTTGGCAAAAGAGATAGATGTAAAAATGTACTTGTTGTCCAATTCTTCATTAATCTGATAGAGACCAACAACAATTAATGGCAGACTTTTAAATGGGTTAAGATTTAAAACACTTGAAGTTTTATTTTGTGGAACACTAATTTTAAGAAAAGAAGAATAATCATATACACCAAGACCTAATTTTGTTGAAATTCCATAACCTATTACTGTTTTAGAAGTATCATAATCAATCCAATCTCCAATTAAAACAAGATCTTTTATTGGGATTACTTTATTATAAGTAGAATCAACTCCTTTTAATACAGCAACTTGATTTTTTTCTTTAAAGGATAAAAAAACTTTTTCTTCAATTTGGGGAGCAATTTCAATTACTTCATCTATATTTTTTATTTCTGAAATTTTTTTAGATGAAAGAGTCAAATATTTCCCGTTTATTGGACTTAACTCATAATCTGCATCAAATTTATTTGAAAATGAAAGTCCAAAGGTTTTTAACCCATCAAAAGCACTAAGAACAAGAAATAATGAGGCAGAGGATATTATTATAAGAATTAAAGACAAGAAATTTATTCTGTTAATTACTGTTTGTTCGTTTTTAGAAAAGAAATATCTAAATGCTATTTTAAAAACATGTGTCATGTTTTTTTATTTTTTAATATATTTTTATTGTATTCGGAGTCTTTACTTTGTTTTAACGATTTTTCAATTCCCTCAATATAATCTAAAGAATCATCCAAAATAAATTTAAGTTCAGGAATTTTTCTAAGTTGATTTTTTAATTTTTGTGAAAGGGCATGTTTTATTTTTGAACTATTACTTGAAAGATTCTCTATTTGAATTAATGATTTATTTGAAGGAAAAACGCTAATATAAATTTTAGCTAACGAAAGATCAGCTGTAATATATACTTTTGTTACAGAAACAATAAAATTAGAGAACGCCCCTTTTCTAATATAATTTTGTAATAGAATTGCCAATTCTTTTTGAAGAAGGGTGTTAAATTTTTTTTGCCTGGGAGATTCATTTTTAAACATATAGCAAAAATAGGTATTTAATAATTTTTATTTTTTTTTATTTTGTTGGGACAGGTTCATTTAATAATTGTTTATTTTTGGGAACTATCTATAATAAATTTTATTTAATGTATAGAAAAACTTCTTTTGCCATTAATGACAAAGGATTTATAAAAACTTTACGTAATGATAATTGGTGGCTCTATCCGGCGTTGGTAGTTTTTGGGTTAACTGTTTTTCTAATTTACGGATTTTGGTCTGCTTGGCAAGCTGATTTTTATTGGTACAGTAATGGAAAAGAAGGTTTTGGCGGATATCTTGCTCCTTTTTATTCTCCACTTCTTTTTATTAAAGAAGGTGTTGAAGGCGCTGCCCCAATGGCTCATTCAATTTTTGGGCCCTGGCCTACTTGGTGGCCTAGTTGGATTCCTCCATCTCCATCTTTATTAATTTTAGCAGTTCCTGGAATATTTAGATTCACTTGTTATTACTATAGAAAAGCTTATTATAGGGCATTTTCTGGAACACCTCCAGCATGTGCTGTGGGGGCTTTACCACGCAAAAGAAAAGAAGGATATAAAGGAGAAACGGGACTTATGGTTGTCCAAAATATACACCGCATTACAGTCTATTTTGCAGTAATTTATATTATAGTCTTTTTTTATGACGCTTATTTATCTTTTTTTAGAGGAGGTGAATTTGGCGTTGGTCTTGGAAGCATACTTATATTAGGAAATCCTGTTTTATTATCGAGTTATGTTTTTGGTTGTCATTCAATTCGTCATCTTATAGGAGGAAGCAGGGATTGCTATTCATGTGGGTTGAATGGAAAGATATCTTATCAAAACGGAAAAATAGTTGGCTGGCTTAATCGTCGGCATGAATTATTTGCATGGCTTAGTTTAATATGGATAATGATAGCTGATTTATATATTCGAATGGTTTCGATGGGATATATTAACGATCCAAATACATGGGGGTTATAAAATCAATGACTTATGTTAGATATATCTAAAATTAAAACTTTTGAACATGATGTGTTAATTGTTGGAGCTGGCGGAGCAGGATTAAGTGCTGCAATTGAAGCTTCAAGTCATGGCATGAGTACCGGTATTGTTATGAAATCGCTTTTAGGAAAAGCTCATACTGTTATGGCTGAAGGAGGAATGGCAGCTGCATTGGGTAATGTTGACAAGCGTGATCATTGGAAGATTCACTTTCGTGACACAATGCGAGGCGGAAAATTTCTTAATGTATGGAGAATGGCTGAACTTCATGCTAAACTTGCCCCAGAACGTGTGCGTCTTCTTGAAGAATGGGGAGCAGTTTTTGATCGCACTAATAAAGGATTGATTAATCAAAGAAATTTTGGAGGACATAGATATCCCCGATTAGCACATGTTGGAGATCGTACTGGACTTGAAATGATTCGAACACTTCAAGATCATGGCATTCATAAAGGAATTGAAACTTATATGGAATGTACAGCCTTAGACTTATTAAAGGACGAAAAAGGCAAAGTGTGTGGTGTAGTTTGTATGTGGAGGGAAACAGGATCTTTTGCAATATTTAAAGCAAAGTCTATCATTTTAGCAACTGGAGGAGCTGGAAAAGCATGGGATGTTACATCAAATTCTTGGGAATATACTGGTGACGGGTATGCTTTGGCTTATGAGGCAGGAGCAGAACTGATGGATTTAGAGTTTAATCAATTTCATCCTACTGGAATGGTCTGGCCATTGTCAGTAAAAGGGATTTTAGTTACTGAAAGTGTTAGAGGAGAAGGAGGAATACTTATGAATAAAAAAGGCACTCGATTTATGTTTAATTATATTCCTGAACGATTTCGTTCAGAAACGGCAAAAGATGAAGAAGAAGCCGCAGGATGGTTGGCAGGAGACCCTAGCGCTAGACGCCCTCCAGAATTATTAACTAGAGATGTTGTAGCTAGAGCAATTAATGAAGAGGTTAAAGCCGGAAGAGGATCAAAGCATGGAGGAGCTTATCTAAATATTGCCTCACAAAGAACTCCAGAGGATATTAAAAAAAAGCTTCCTTCTATGTACCATCAATTTATGGTTTTAGCAGAATTGGATATTACTAAAGAGCCTATGGAAGTAGGCCCTACTTGTCATTATTTTATGGGGGGAATTCGTGTGGATGCAAATACAGCAATGAGCTCAGTTCCTGGATTATTTGCCTGTGGAGAATGTGCAGCAGGAATGCATGGAGCTAATCGCTTGGGAGGAAATTCCTTGTCTGATCTTTTAGTTTTTGGTTACCTAGCAGGGAAAAATGCAGCTGAATTTGCAAAGAAAAAGGGAGATAATTCTAATTTTAATAAAGATCAAGCAAAAAAAATAATTCGTAATGCAACAGACATTTTAAATCGTAAATCTGGAGCTAATCCATATCTTTTACACGAGCAATTAGAACAAAATATGCAAATAAATGTTGGGATTATTCGAACAAAAAAAGAACTTGAAAAAGGAATAAGTAAAATAGAAAAAATCCAAGAGGAATATAAAACTGTAAAAGCAAAAGGAGCATCACAATTTAATCCCGGTTGGCATGAGGCATTAGGATTACGAAATCTTTTAATTACTTCAGAAGCAGTAGCTCGAGCAGCAAAACTTCGTGAAGAAAGTAGAGGAGCGCATACCCGAGCAGATTTTCCTGGAGAACAAAAAGAGTGGCTTGATTACAATATAGTTTCCTTAAAAGGAGACAATGGTAAAATGTATTTGAATAAAGTAAAACGTCAAACTGCAAATACCGAATTGGTTCGAATTGCAGAATCTTCTATTGAAGATCTTGAAAAGGAGATAGAAAAAGAAAGAACTCAAATTAACAAACAACAATTTTGATAATTATCTAATAGACTATGGTAAAACGAAAATTTAAAATTTATAGAGGTGATAATAAAAATGGAGAGTTGGTAAATTTTGAGACAGAAGTCAAAGAAGGAATGGTAGTACTTGATGTAATTCACAAAATTCAGGCTGAACAAGCTAATGATATAGCCGTCCGATGGAATTGTAAAGCTGGAAAATGTGGTTCTTGTAGTATGGAAATTAATGGCAAGCCAAAGCTGTCTTGTATGACAAGAATGAATGAATATAAACAAGACGAAACCATTATAATTACCCCAATGAAAACTTTTCCTGTAATTAAAGATTTGGTTACAGATGTTTCATGGAATTATACTCAAAACAAACGAATAAAGCCTGTTAAACTTTCTTCAAAATCTAAAACAGAAAAGGGCTATGTCATGTATCAAAAAGATGTTGATAGAGTTCAAGAATTTCGAAAATGTATAGAGTGCTATTTATGTCAAAACGTATGTCATGTTCTTCGCGACCATGACAAAAAAGATAAATTTGTTGGCCCTCGATTTATGATTCGTGTTGCTAGCCTAGAAATGCATCCATTAGATATTGAAGATAGAATTCCAGAATTAAAAAATGAATTTGGGTCAGGAATATGTAATATCACCAAGTGTTGTACAGATGTTTGTCCTGAACATATTAATATTACCGATAACGGAATAATTCCACTAAAGGAACGAGTAGTTGACAGATTTTATGACCCTTTCACTATTTTAATTCGTAAAATATTTGGCAAAAAAAAGAAGAAATTTCCCCCTTTGAAACCTTAAATTAAACATCCAAAAATGGCTGAAAAGAATTATCCCCTGGAGAGCTTTTTAGGTCAAACTCTTCAATTCGTCTTATGCAGGCGTTCCATCTTAAAACAGCATCTTGATTGCCTTTTGGTTGAATCTTTTCCGCATCTTCAAAAAAGCCCATAGCAGTTCTTAGATGCTCATAAGCAATATACTTAACACGAGGCGTATTCCTCAATAATGCGGTTATACCTAGCCGCTCGGAAATAATACCTTGATAATATTTTCGCTCAAATTTACTGTTTAGTTGTTCGCAAAGTTCCTTTGCTTCTTCTGATTTCGCACGACCTTTTTCATTTTCAAATTGATCAGTAATAGCTAAAATTAGGCACAAAAGGACAAGTTGATGATTTGGGTCTACTTGTAAAATATCACGACAAATGCTTTCAGCCTGCCAAGCGTCATTTAATAAACGATAATGGTTTGCTTTAACTAAAGCTTTGGGAATTAAGTCTTTGGAAAGCGGTTTGAGGTTTAACATAATAATATCTTTATTCGTAAATATAATAAAAAGAGAATCAAGATATACCTGTCTTTATCGCGAATTATAATATAAAGCAAAATGATAATATTTAGATTTAAACCATTGAATGAAATGGAATTATGATATAATTTTAAATTAGAAGAATTGAGCAGAAATTTTCTTAGGGTTAAAAAGAAATTTAAAGTCAGGAAGAAATTTTTTTTGTGAAAAAAACACTAGTAATTGTTGAAAAGAATGTTCATCATTCAGAGGTTTATCGATTACAGAGAGGGCTTTTTTTTCAAAAAACATAAGGATGATCCTTTGTTGGAAAGTTGCAAAAAAGTTGTCTCTAAATTGTATATTTGCACGAACATTGGTCCTATAGCTCAGTTGGTTAGAGTAGCTGACTCATAATCAGTTGGTCCCTGGTTCGAGCCCAGGTGGGACCACCGA